>NZ_BAXL01000013.1:0-140712 GCF_000698185.1 Geomicrobium sp. JCM 19055 | reverse complement strand
CGGTGGCACCTGTTACGCCTTGCAGCCCAGTCGCTCCGGTGGCACCCGTTACGCCTTGCAGCCCAGTCGCTCCGGTGGCACCCGTTACGCCTTGTGGACCAGTACTACCAAGAGTATTGGAAATTATTAATTCATAATCATTCGAGTTATTGGGTAAACCACTAGGGTTATTACTCAACACCTTGTAAATTGAACCCTCATAGGATACAAAAGTGCCAGCTGTATAACTTGATATGGATTCCTCAAATGGAACAATTTGATCTAAACCAACTCCGGTAGCTCCTGTTGTACCTCCTAATACTTCATTAGCTATATAATTGTTAATGTTTATAGGCAGATTTAATTGTTTTCTGTTTTGTCCTAAATGCCGAAAATTTCGCATTTCATCACCTTTATAAAATGAATTAAATACTATTTTATTCTTATAAAGAGAGAATGTTCATATCGCTGACAATAAAGATTCACGGCTAATGCAGGCACGTAATTATGACATTCATTCAGTGAGGTGAACATGCCTTTATTAAAATTTTAGAGAATACTCAAACGTCAGGTACCTTAAAAACATTGCACAGACGTTGATGAGGAAATATAATACAAATCACTTGGCTTATTATTGGATATACATGGAATAAATTTGTAATTAAGCAAGAAGCTTAAGAATGAAAAACACAAAATTATGCTTCATCAATACGTTCATGAGAACTAAGTTAACTTGGTGGATAACAAGAGAAAAAAATTTTAAATTAGTAATGTTGAGTATCCGTTGACATACTCTCATTGGTCGAAAATCAAGAGCATTTAATGTTATAGTGTGTAATAAAATTTTAATGAAGTTCAATCACCTTAAATGATTGAACTTCATTATGTTATTCGTTTATTGGCATTTCATTCTTTTCTATAAGTTCATATTCCTCAGTATATGCTCCTTTAGCGAGCACTCTTATAAAAGTACCTTTATCTAAATTAACGCTTGTACTGAATACTACTTGTTTTGTTTCTCCTGCTTCAGTTACACCGTGCTCTCTATATTTATATCTATCATTATCATCTGATGGTTCACTTTGAATTTCAACGTAAACATACTCTTGTTCTATCAACGGATTAAAACGATCAAATGTATCTCTGAACAAAAAGTAAAGACTAACTATAGCTATAATGATTACAAGACAAGAAATAATTATCTTTTTCATAACTTTCTTCCTTTCTATAAAGCTTCCATGACAATAGTTTTATAATACCGGATGGTAACCACGGTAAACATCAAATAAATGGCAACATATGCTCCCATACTAATCATGATTGGGGTGAGCATGCTTGCAGCAATTAGGTCTGAACCAACATTTAAAGCAAAAGCAGCGTGAATTAACCCTATACCAAGAGGAATTAGGAAAACAAAAAGCTGTTTACGAATGATACCCTTCATTATATCGTCTACTTGAAACCCTAGTTGTCGAAGTGTTCGATATTGGTTTCTTTCTTGATCAGCCTCTATCATTTGTTTAAAGTATAAAATACTACCAGTTGAAAGCAAAAACACAAACCCTAAAAATCCAGCGATAAAAATTAGAAGACCAAAATTTTGAATGGACCCTTCATACGCTGAATAAAAGTCAGTAATAAACTCGTCACTACTCACACTTGATAAGAAAATGGTAGATGCGGTATCAGCTTTGTCTATGTCCAAAATCTGAAACACATCAAAGGAGAGTAATTCTTTATTTTCATTCTCCCTAATGCTACCTTTTATTCTCTCAAAAGTTTCATTAGACACAAGTAATTGTTCACCGTAGAACCTGTAATTCATCACATTTTCAAGCTCTAACTCTGAGACTGTAACACGATTTATTTCATCTGATGATGGGTATCTCACATCCATGGGGAATGTAACTTCTTTTCCTTCTATAATAGCCCGTGTATTGTGATAAATTGCTTTACCATCTTGTGGGATGGCTACATCCAATCCTGCTTCTGTCATCTGCTCAGCAGAAAAAAGCATGAACGTTGAATTACGAATGTTTGAATTTTGTTCAATCCATTCTCCATCAAAACGTATGGAGTCTAAATGATGTTGCATAAATTCTATATTTTCTTCTTCTAATCTACTCGATATAAGAGCAGCTTCATCATGCATATTTTCCAAAGCAAAATCAAAAGGCATAGCCAATCTCACATCATCTTCGGTTGAATAATATAAGGAAAATGAAAGTGATGTCATAGTAATAGTCATGGCAGAAAGTACCGTAATTAAAGTTAAAGAATTGGCTTGACCTTTTATTCTATGCATTAAAGGTGCTACAGAGAGGCTATTATACAATCCTAGATTTCCATTTTTTTCTTTCGAAAAACATATAATAACCAGCTCAGCGTTGTATGGAAGACTAAATAAGTTCCTAGTATAGTACTTGCCAATACTACTAACATGAAAAATAACAGTAAATCTGCTTTTTCTATAATAAATGTTGACAAGAAGTAACCAAATGCGATTGAACTCAAACCCGCTATCCCTAAAAAAAATTGATACACTGTTTGGTCGTTCAATAAAAAAATCGTGTGAATTATTTGCCTGGAACAGTTTAAGTAACGTACTACGATAGACTGTCAATAAAATTTGTAAAGATGTCACAAAAATTAAACAGATAAATACAATAATTGTTTGGATGATCGCTTGGAATGAAAAAGTTAAACCTACCATTGCATCAAGACCTATAAGGTTTATAAACAATAATAGAAATAATCTAGAGAGCAATGTTCCAACTATTATTCCAATACCTAAAGCTCCTACACCAAGAATAAAATACTCAAAAATCAACACTCGTGATATCCACATTTTGGACAAACCAATTAATTGATATAGTCCAATTTCCTGGCTACGCTTCTGATAAATATTTGCGTGGCATACATCGTAAACACTATTGTAATGAGAATGAGTAATATTCCAGCAACTTGAAAGGCGGTTGAAAAGTTCACGCTATCACTAGTCATATTCACAATGGTTTGATCATTTTGTAGGGTAGAGAAGATAAAGTACAAACTTATGCTAAAGATCATTGCAAAAAAAATAAAGATAATACATTTTGATGTTCTTCCGCATACTACGCAATACTAATATCCGTGTATTCATTTCTACTTGCCTCCTCCAAGAACAGCTTGCATATCTAAAATGTCCTTAAAGAAAGCCTCTCTTGTTTTATCACCTTGGTACAACTCAGAAAATATTCTTCCGTCCTTTAGAAAGACAACGCGACTACAATAGCTAGAAGCTAACGGGTCATGAGTTACCATTACTATTGTAACTTGTCGTTTTTGGTTTATTACATGCAAGTTTTCCAATAAATTAGATGCTGCTTTTGAATCCAGCGCACCGGTTGGCTCATCAGCAAAAACAATTGAAGGTGAGTGAATCAAAGCACGTGCCGCTGAGGTTCTTTGTTTTTGCCCGCCAGAAATTTCTGAAGGATATTTATTAGCTAATTCATTAATATCCAAAATTCCTGCAATGCTGTTAAACTCCTCCTCAGCTTGATTTTTACTTTTCTTTGTTAGAGAGACTGATAATAATATATTTTCTTTTACCGTTAACGTATCAAGCAAATTGTAATCCTGAAATATGAAGCCTAGTTGTTGGTGACGAATGCTAGAAAGCTGCCTATCCTTCATTTTCGAAATTTCATGCTCATTTATAAAAACCCTACCGTCTGTTGCACGGTCAATAGTAGCTAATGTATTAAGAAGAGTTGTCTTTCCTGATCCTGAAGGGCCCATTATCCCAATAAACTCACCCTTTATTACTCGAAGATCGATTCCTTGTAGAACCTGTTGTGTATTACCCCTTGATCCATAGGATTTACGAACTCCCTCAGCAATTAAAACGGTCTTCGGTACCTTAATATTATTCATCATAAACACTCCAATCATGTTGTTCTAAAAATAGTGTAATATTTTTTTTAATAAGGTCGTTTGCTTAAGATGATAAATTCAGCCCTTAAGTGATATTCTTGTCACATTGACATATAAAAAGTAGTCAGGCTTCAAATACCCTAACTACTTCATGAGTTCGTATGTTATAGTATTGATCTTCTAATGCGCTCAACAGAATTCGCACTAGAAAATACCATCAAAATTGAAGTACCTTTACCCAAAGTCGAATCAGCATTTAACCTAATATGTAACTTCTTGCTTATTTCTTTTGCCAGATAAAGTCCCATACCAGTAGCGGAGTGCTGAATTCTACCATTCTCACCAGTAAATCCTTTATCAAATATACGAGGTAAATCATGTGATTGAATACCTGTTCCTTCATCGTTAATAGTCACATTAACATGTTTATTTATGTCAATACTGACTTGTATGCAAATATTTCCACCTTCTGGACTGTATTTAATTGCATTCGTTAACAGCTGCCTTACTATAAATCCACACCACTTTTTATCAGTGTATACAATAGGATTTATGTTTCCTGTCATTTCAATGGATATATTTTTTTTCCATGCACCACGTTGAAAGTTCACGAATTTCTTCTCTTATTAAATCTTTCACAACCTGTTTTTCTGGAAGTAAATCCGATTCTAAGTAGGCTAATCGTGAGATATATAGCTGTCTGTCAATTAATAAGTGCATTCGTAACCATTGAGCATTTAATCTTTGGGCTAATTCATTAGAACGATTGGCATCAATGGTTATCTTCATAGCTGTAAGAGGCGTTTTAACTTCGTGTACCCATGAGGCAATATCATCATGTTCAATTAGTTGATTGTTCTGATGTTGTCGATGTTTCTTTTGATTATTATTGTGTATATTTTGCAAAAGGTTATAGACCGTACTATCAGGAAAACGATTTTCAGGTTCGGGAATTTCTCCAAACCAATCATCACTTAAATCGTTAGAAAGAATATGCAGGTGTTTATAATACGAAGTTTCCTTTTTATATCTCCAAATAAAGAAACCAACACAAATCGTTAGAAACAACAAATTCAAGTAGAGGAGGGAATAAGGTTGTATACGGACACCAACATCTACTTGTATTAATACGTTGGTGAGCAGTAGCAATAAACTAATTAAGCCTATCCAACTTTTTTTATAAACGAGATAATCTTTGAACAATGAAACTCCCCCTAAAGCGTTACGGTCATATAGCCAAGTCCTTTCTTAGTTACAAGCCCCTCGGCTAAACCAATATTAGAAAGTTGGTGACGTAATCTTGTGATATTAGCTGTAAGCGTATTGTCATTAATATATTGATCATCATCCCAAAGCAATTTCATCAATTCATGACGTGAAACAATTTTATTATTTGATCTAACTAAAACCTTTAGGATAAAAAATTCGTTCTTTGTCAAGTTAATATTCTGCCCATCTTTATATATTCCACCGCTTTTTAAGTCGATAAGCGCTTTATTCCACTCTATTACTTCTGAAGTTGCTTCTTCATAAGTATACGTTCGACGCAGAATGGCCTGAATCTTGGCTAGAAGTACATCCATGTTAAAAGGCTTTTGTACATAATCATCTGCCCCTAAGTTCATTGCCATCACCATATCCATCGGATGATCCCTTGATGAAAGAAAAATAATAGGAACCTTTGATACTGAACGAATTTCTCTACACCAATGAAAACCATCAAACTTTGGCAACTGTATATCAATAACCACTAGATGAGGTCGATCTTTTGCAAAGGAATCCATTACGTGTGAAAAATCTGTTGGATTACTTACCTCATATGACCACTGCCTTAATCCTTCAGTAAGGGCTTCTAGTAGAAGAGTGTCATCCTCAATAATCAAGATTCTCATAGAATTTATCTCCTCCTAATATAAATACTTTATATTCAACGTAAGTCAAAAATATTAAATGAGTTAAGTATGGCAAGGACAGTCTGTATAGGCGTTTAAGAAAGGTGATTTGGCAACGGCTGATGAAAATGGCTTAAATAATGTAGTGCAGTAGAAGTTAGTATAAAAAGCTAACGGACAATTATTTGCTGAAGATTTTTTTGTTCTATATAACTCATGTCTTACTCCTTCTTTATTTAAAATTGGAGCTAGCTCAGCAATTGTTAAAGAATAAGTAAACATCTCTAAAATTTAAAATAGTAAACTTTAGCTACGATAAGCTTTAAAATCATATTTGGATTGAACTTGTTTTGATTATGAATTAATTTCATTATAGTCTCAAGTCAGGGCACACCAAATGAAAACAATACATGTCAATTGTCAAATGTATAAAGTGTAATTGTTTTAAAATGAAAGCTCATATTTGGATTGTAAATTAAGAATACATTGTAAAATTACGATATTTATATTTCTGTGAATTCTGTATTTCACGCGAGATATGATAACATATTTATTAGCATACATATTAACATTTAGTTTAAGAAACAAATTTCTATTTTATTAGCTTTATCTTTTACGCTAACTGGCTGCTTTAATAACGATACTCATTCAGAAGAAGAGAAGCAGGCGACAACACCCTTGGAAATGATGAAAAGTTAAATGAACAAGAGCATGATTGTTATGGCGAGACGAGGATGACGTTGACAGTGTTGCCCCAGAACCCGTTGTACTTACAGAAATATTCGAGCGTGAAGGGGAAGAAGTTGACGCAGGTGTTACGGTACATCCTATGAGCAGGAAGATGACTTTGCTATTTTCACTGCTGAATTTGAAAAATTCAGTGGTGAGGCAAGGGGTGGTTTAGATCACATGATAAGTCATCCAAGTACAACAAGGACTGCCAATCAACCTACCGCACGGGTAAATCAATATGATCGACTAGGCTATCACATATGGTTGTTTGACAGTACAAACAATACGATTTTCCATACGTTATTTTATCAAGAGTACAGAGACGACAGAGGTGATGAATACCTTTCTACACATGCGTTGAAAAGTGAAGAGATTGATAATAGTGAATTCAATGAAAGCAATATTGTTAGTTATTAAGCGGTCTTTAATGCTCCTAAAGAAGAGCAAGTTCATGTCATGATGGGAAGTTTTGATCTCATTTTAGATGCCCCTGTTGTCCAATTATTCCAAATGATAAGCGATTAGCAAATGAATTGGAGAATACATTAGATACTTAAAAATGCACCTTCCCATCTTCCACTGCCTAATAAAATGGAAGGCTTAATTCCTCCCTTACGTTTCAGGTTTAAGTAACTTAATCCACTTTTGCCTATGAATAAATAGATAATCAATAAAACGACCGATGCTACAATTGAGCCACTTAACTAATAGTTTAATGTATGATTGATGAACGTGTTCTCAAAAAAATTAAAGTATAAGTGGTGTACATTAGAGGTCACAGTGTCCCAAATTCAAGTCTTCTCAACCGCAGTATAACGAACACAGACTTACCAAAGGTTACATACCCGTTGGTAAGTCTATGTATTTTTCTTCATTAAAGGTTTGGTTTTTCTTATTAAAAATTTTGTGTTTTGGCCTAATTCTATACTTGAGGTGGATTATGGTAACATAACGAGAAGAACACATGGTGAAATTACTTTATCTTGAAATACTTTACCTGGCTTAGGAGGTTAATATGAAGAAACAATTATTATCTTTAGTAGCGTTATCTTTTACATTGACTGGGTGTTTTAACAATGGTGCGGATACAGAAGAAGAGGTTGATGGTGAAGCAGATGATGCCACCTCTGAAGAGGAAGAATCCGACGAGTTATTGAATGAAGAAGAGGTTGAACAATCTCGCGAGTCCGAGGATGACATTGACAATGCTGCCCCAGAACCCGTTGTACATACAGAGATATTTGAGCGTGAAGGGGAAGAAGTTGAGGTGGGTGTAACGGTACATCCTATTGAGCGAGATGATGATCTCGCTATTTTTACCGTTGAGTTTGAAAAAGTCAGTGGTGAGGCAAGCGTTGGTTTAGATCACATGTTAAGTCATCCAAGTACAACAAGGACTTCCAATCAATCTACCGCGCGGGGAAATCAATATGATCGTCTTGGCTATCAAATACGGTTGTTTGACAGTACAAACGATACGATCTCTCATACGTTATTTTATCAAGAGTACAGAGACGACAGAGGTGATGAATACCTTTCTACACATGCGTTGAAAAGTGAAGAGATTGATAATCGTGAATTCAAGGACGGAGACATTGTCAGTTACTCTGCGGTCTTTAATGCTCCTAAAGAAGAGCAAGTTCATGTCATGATGGAAAGTTTTGATCTCATTTTAGATGTTCCCGTTGTCCAATCAAACGATGTAATGGCTACTGCGGAAGAGTTCTTAAATACGAATGCATTAGATACGACATCAACTTCATTAGATGATCTTTCTGAACAAATCTATTCATTACAAACCTACAATGAAAGTGTGAACGCGCCAGTTGGAACGTTAGCGGAGGAAGGGCAAGCATCGATCACATTAGATTCCGATGTGTTGTTTGAATTTGATTCTTCAGAATTGCAAGATGACGCTGAGGATATATTAGAAGCGACAGCAGAAGAATTGACCCGTGTGAACGGTGGAGACCTTATGATTGTAGGTCATACGGATGATCAAGGAGATGAAGCGTACAATCAAGAATTGTCTGAAAGTCGGGCTCAATCTGTTCACGATGAGTTAGAAACAATCATGGATCTTGCAGTTTTTGATGTCGTAGAAACAGAAGGAAGGTCATATAATGAGCCCATTGCTTCTAATGAAGATGAAGAAGGTCAACAACTAAACCGCCGTGTAGAATTTCATTTCTCACAACCTGAAGACATGGTGGAAATGACAGAGGAAGAGTTCGAACTCCCGGACAATTTAGGACCTGTTGCTGCATACGAAGATGGTGAAGTCATTGAGGTCGATTATAATAACAATCCTTTGGGGGTATCTATAGATTCTTTAAAGAGGTTAGATGGCTATATTATCGGGCGTGTTCGCCTGCACAATACAAGTGACAAATCCAGCCAAATTCACAATCCTGTAAATATTGGATATGGTCACGGTGCGAGGAGTCTTCATGTAGATGGCGATACACTTACGTCAGGTGGCTTTCTTGATAATTATGACGCGAACGGTGTTACATTACTGTATGGAGATAAACGCGTTTTTCCAATTGATTATTGGGCACTAACTGCCTACGATGAGGTGGAAAAGGGAACAAAAGAGTTAACCCCGCTAACTCATCGTAATGTACGTGAAGGTTCAGGGAATACATTAGGCGAAGGAGGGGCTATGGTCGTCACCATCATTTGGCCTGATGTTCCGGGTGAGACAATTACGGTTGATAAAGCCCCGAGCGATAACTATGATCTAAACATTGATCAATGGATAGATTACCTTGTTCCATGGAGAATTACCGACGTGCCCATTAATACAGATATTGAGAATGGTGAATCCAGTGACAGCAATGAATCAACTGGATAAAATATTTTTAATACAATAATCGTTCCATCCCTTAACAATTACTCTACAAAAAAAGCGCATTCGTCATATTAAGACGTGTGCGCTTTTTTATTTCAGCATGAACTGTTTTTATCAGTATCCAAGCAATATCGTTGAGTTATAATTAAATGATTCTCTTAGTACGAATACAGCTCTTTCTAGTGATCGTAGACATTCCATTAGAACTAAAAAGGCATTTGAGATGTTCTTCTACTACTGAACATAAAAAAACCTCACCTGTAAATAGGTGAGGCCAGATGCGGTCATGAAACGAATATTCGCTTCACAAATAAATATACATAACATTCACACTTAGGTCAATTTTTATTACCGGTTATGAATAGTAGCTTTACCCTTTAAAAGATGGGCTACTTTTTTTATCGTTAACAAAGGTTATGACATTCATTTCAAATTCACTTCAAATGGCGGTGTACATAGTGGTTTTATAATTTGAACCATTCATATTCACATTTCCTAAGATATGCTAAAAAGCCATCTTGAATGAAATGTAACAGCAAAAAAACAAAGCCGCATAACGACTTTGTCAAGGAAAGAAAGTGGATATTTAAAAGAGACTCAACGTTACTATAAACTGGAGTTGTGAAATGAATTAGAAATAATTGTGACGATAAATGAAGTATTCTTCGCATAAAAAAAGCATGAAAATCGTTGAATGAAAGCTTATTGACTAGAAATTTGAACTATAATATTTTTATTTATTACTTTTCACTTAAAATTCACAAATGTCCGTTACGTTAGTATTCAGAACAAAATAATGGGAGTGAAATGAATGAAGAAGACGGTTTTACTTGGATTAATTATTTTCTTAATAGGATGTTCGGACCAAGAATCAGCTGAGAGTCAGAGTATTATTAATCAACAAAGTAATGCTGAGGAGTCAATTATTAATAAGGTAGAGGAACATCACTCCAATTATGACCATAGTGATATAGATAATTAAAGAACTAGGTGAAGAAAAACATGGGAAACAAAAAACGTGCACTAAACTATCAATTAATATGGCGCTGGCATTTATACGCAGGACTAATTCTTGTACCTTTCTTGTTAATTCTAGCAATTACAGGGGGTATATATCTATTCAAATGGGATATTGAAAAAGCGCTGTATGCAGATTATTACGAAGTTCAGCAAGAAGGGGCTTCTTTAACAACGGAAGATCAAGTTTCAATTGTTGAAGACGCAACAGGAGACGAAGTTGTTAGATACCGTCCCGGAGAGCACCGCGAGCGTTCTGCAGAAGTTGGAATTGTTGATGAAAATGGTGAGTCAATAACGATCTATATTAATCCTTATAACGGTGAAATACTAGGCTCTTTAGTAGATAGCAACCGTGTAATGGATCGATTGGCCGAATTACATAGCGAATTGATGGCGGGCACAATTGGGGATCGAATTGTCGAATTAGTTGCATGTTGGACGATTATTATGATTGTTAGTGGATTATATCTATGGCTACCTCGAAAAAAAAGACAAACTTCGCGGCGTGTTTATTCCTAGACTTAAGAACGGAAAGAGAGTTCTGATACGTGACTTTCACGCTGTACCCGCATTTTGGTTATCAGCGGGAATGATGTTCTTACTAATAACAGGAATGCTTTGGACTGGATTTTGGGGAAATGGTGTTCAACATATTGTAACGAGCAGTGGTGCAGGTTACCCACCTTCAATTTGGGTCGGTTCAGCTCCAGATTCTGAAGTTCTAACTGAAGACGTAGCAGAAGTATCATGGGCAGCAGAAAATCTTCCCGTACCAACTTCACAATTAATTTCGGGGTATGAACAACTTTCTATAACGGACATTACGAACATTGCAAATGACATCGACGTGCACCCGACTTATGAAGTTTTTTATCCAGGGGATGAAGAAGGTGTATTTACGCTCTCAACATTTCCACATCGTGCGCAAGATGAAGCCACAGTACACATCGATCAATACAGTGGAGCGATCTTAGCAGATTATCGTTATGACAACTACGGTGCTGTTGGAAAAGCGATGGCACTAGGTATTACAATACACAAAGGGTTGCAATTCGGTGTAATAAATCAAATAGCAGGGCTACTAATTTGCATCGGAATGGTTTTGATAATTATCACAGGTTTCTGGTTATGGAAACGAAGAAAACCAGATAATAGTGTAGGTGCACCAAAATCAATTAAAGTAACTCAAGCGAAAGCTATGCTTATCATCTTACTTATTTTTGCATTCATTTTCCCTCTAGTCGGATTATCACTCATTGTCGTCTATTTAATCGATCGATTTGTAATTCGAAAAAGTGAGCGACTTCGCCGATGGTTGAATGTAGAGGAAGGAGAGACACACCATGGTTAGAGCCTTTAGCTTATTTGCTATTTTTATGCTTATGAGTGGCTGCTCCTTGGTGAGTACTATCGTTGATTCAAACAATCATGAAGATTATAACGATGTAGAACCAATTAGAGTAGAAATTTCTACAAAGCAATTAACACAATCGCAAACACCGCAAAAAAATCAGTGTAAAAATAACAAATAACGAACAACCTGTTGTTGATGTCAATCGCGCAAATGTCAGTATATGGCCTGCAACTTACCTTGATACAGACTTGGAAGAAATTGATATGCAAGTTCACGAGCTTGAACACCTAACTTCTGGGGAATATGAAGCAACTATTGAACTCCCTAGAGACGGACTTTATTACGTCAGAGCAGACATAGAAGCTGAAACACAACGATTAATGCCAACAATGCATTTTGCTGTTGGGAAACTTACACAAGATGAGGCACTTATTTTAATGGGAAATGATGAGGAAAATTATACTGAAGTTAATGCTCACCATTAAAAAAAGAGACTTAATCACAACGATTAAGTCTCTTTTTCCTTAACTTTAATATAGTTTAATTGATGGTGCTTCAAAGATAATAAGACACTTAGCGATGCATTTTCCACATTTTTTTTATGTATTTAAGTAACTTAACTCTATTTTTAAAAGCCAAATCATATTGATTAAAAATATAGACTCCTTCAGAAATGTTGATGTTTAATGCTTTTTTTATTCTCATTTTCAAAGTATATTACTCGAACGCTACCGTTATTTTCGTCCTTTTTCTTCAGTTCTTGAATTTTGATATACTCCAGTTTCAAGCCCTCCATCCCTTTAACCGTACTAGTAATACTCTAACATGTAAATGAACAAGAATGTAAAAATTCACACAAATGATAAAAGTATATGCATTATCGCTTCTAGATAACACCTACGATCATACATTGAAATGTTAATACCTATTATATATGTAACTAGCTCATTACTTTCCGCATATGTTTATAGTTCTTTTTGCACGGGTATATCTTATCAGTAATTAAATTTACAAATTTCATAACGAAGGAGTACGCAATGCAAGAAAATTTAACTTCTAGAGAGCAACTCAGTCAGGGATACTTACTTAGCGCCATTGAAAATTCATTGGCAATGATAGAATTTATGCCGGATGGAACAATTACCTGGGTTAACAATATTTTTTCAAAAACAGTAGGCTATAAAGAGAAAGATTTATGTGGAATGCATCACAAGAAGCTATGTCAGAAAGAATTTATACATAGTGATGAATATCTGAAGTTTTGGGAGAAACTTCGAACTGGCATACAGTATCAAGACAAAATTAAGCGTGTAAAAAAAAGATGGTAGCATTATTGTGCTAGAAGCTACTTATATGCCAATTAAGGATAAAGAATTAAATGTTATTTCGATATTAAAAATAGCAACGGATATAACTAAAAGAGAAGAAACAATAAATAAAATAAAAAGCAGATATTCTAGATGTATCAGACTCTGTTTTACAAACTACAAAACGTGGCCATGAATTAGGCGATAAAATAAAACAATTAACTTCTGAGTTAATTAATCAATCTAAAAATAATTCTTCAATTTTACTAAATTTGAATGATAGCTCAAAAAAAATTAAAACTATTGTTACTACGATTAATGAAATTGCTAATAGAACAGACATATTAGCAATTAACACAGCGATTGAAGCAGCAAGAGCTGGTGAAAGCGGACGTGGATTTACTGTAATTGCAGGTGAAATTCGGAAATTGTCTAGCAACTCAAAAAAAGTCTATTGGAAATGTTGAAGAACTAGTCAAAACTATAAATAATGAAGTAAGTCAAGTAATGGAATCCACGAATCTTTCAGAACAACAATTTAACCTAACATTAGAACACATCTCACATGCTATTACAGAATTTAACAACATATCTATTACCGCAAAAAGGTTACAGAATAAATCTCATGAATTTAAAAATGCTCTCTAGGTGAGAGTATATATTATTTTAAATTAAAAAAATAAGAATTAACTCAAAAGTGTTATTGCTAATTATTAGCTAACACTTTTTATTTTTATTTCTTACGATTTGGTTGTTAGTAAAATATTTGACAGAGTTTTATTATTGTATATAAAACTTAAGTCATAAATGTTTAAAAACTGTTTTTATCAAATAGAGAGTTAAATTCAAAACTCAATATTCAACATGAAAAATTTGACTTCAAAAATACATTATAATTCAGGCATCAATTATTTTTATGACTAATTTAATATAATCCGATTTCACTTATTTCTAGAATTTTATTACTATTAAAGATAATTACTTTAAGAATATAAGATTGTAGTATGTATTAATATTTTGTAAGCGTTTTATTTTAATAATTTGTATACCTTTAAACCTTTTCATCACAGCAAATTTCATGATAAGTTAATTCCCATTTAACTTTACTAATTGTACAAAACAGGAGGTGTAATCATGATAGTTGACCTTAGAAGTGATACGGTAACAAAGCCTACTCAACAAATGAGAGAAGCAATCTTTCATGCAGAGGTAGGGGATGATGTTTATGGAGAAGACCCAACCATAAACCAATTAGAAAAGCTTGCCGCGAATAAACTGGGAAAAGAATCAGGATTATTTGTTACTAGTGGTACACAAGGAAACCTCCTTGCGGTATTGTCTCAAACTGAACGCGGGGACGAAGTAATAATCGGGGAAGAATCCCATATTTTCTACTCAGAAACAGGAGCTATTGCCTCAATTGCAGGTGTACAAACTAGGGCATTAGAGAGTGTTGATGGACGAATTCCTATTTCAAAGCTGATTAATTCAATCCGCACTACAGAAGATTTACATCAGCCTAAAACAGGTTTAATATGTCTTGAAAATACCCATGCACGATCAGGTGGATCGATTTTGCCACTACACGACATGGAGGAGGTGTACAAGGTCTCAAACAAACATAACATTCCAATTCATTTAGATGGATCAAGAATCTTTAACGCATCTACCGCTCTAAATATTGATGTTAGGCAAATATCTCAATATGCAAATACTGTTCTTATCTGCCTATCTAAGGGATTATCTGCTCCAATGGGGTCCATTTTGCTTGGAAGCAAAGAAACTATATTAAAAGCTAGAAGATGGCGGAAAGCATTAGGAGGAGGTACTCGGCAAGTAGGAATAGTAGGGGCAGCAGGTAAAATCGCATTGGAAACGATGGTTGAACGACTTGAAGACGATCATATTCTGGCAAAAACACTTGCAGAAAACCTAAATCATATCCCTGGACTACAAGTGATCAATACAAAAGTTGAAACAAATATTGTTATAGTATCGTTAAAAAATTCAGCATTTAATTCAAAAGAGATGATTAATTTTTTTAAAAAACAAAGGAATATTAGTTAGTCGAATAAACGAGTATACCATTCGATTTGTAACTCACCACGAAATATCACACGAGGATATTAAGCGAACCATATCAACTATTAAGAAATTATTAGTCAACTAGCTATCACGATATAGTTCTCATTTTTTTTAGATTTTATAAAGTCTAAACATTAAATTAAAGGATTGCACGATTTTGAGAAGGGGGGAAGCACTAATGTCAGAAGCATATCTAGCATTTTTTTGGATTTCTAATCATCTTATTTGTAATCGCTTTCTTAATGTGGGGGAAGATTCATCCAATTGTTGCGATGGTTATTATACCAGTAATTGGCGCACTAATTGCCGGGTTTAATTTTGAGGAAATTACAGGCTTTTTTTAGTGCAGGTACCAATCAGGTTATAAACGTTGCCATCATGTTTATTTTTGCTATTATCTTCTTTGGAATAATGAATGATGTAGGTTTATTCAATCCAATAATTAAAAATTTAATCATTCTTACTAGGGGTAATGTTATTATTGTTTGTATTGTTACCATAGTAATCGGAGCAATTGCCCATCTTGATGGTGCTGGGGCCACAACATACCTTCTAACAATCCCTGCACTTATAGGCTTATACAAGCAGTTAAATATGAGCCCCATGTTATTATTAATGCTTACAACTTTCAGCCTTGGTTTTATGAATGTAGTGCCTTGGGGCGGTCCAGTCGGAAGAATTGCGTCTGTACTTGGATATGACAACCCAGCAGAACTATGGTATCCACTCATACCATGGCAAATAGGTGCATTATTTTTAGCAATAGGTTTCGCCGTAATACTCGGTATTAGAGAGAAAAAAACGCATCAAAAGAAAAATAGATGAAAAAGAAAATCAGAATATTAAGAAGGTAGACTCTAGAGAAATAGCAAATGATTTTATTCAGCAGCAACATGATACTCAAGCCGCAGCTGTAGAGAAGACAATTAAGCATCCGGTAATGATCTGGATTAATGGTTTATTAATGTTAAGCGTATTGCTTTCAATGCTATTCGATATCTTACCTCCGGCACTTGCTTTCATGATTGGTCTAGCAATCGCCTTGCCACTTAACTATCGTACAGTTGATGACCAAATGGGAAGAATTCGGGCCCATGCGCCAGCTGCACTCATGATGGCATCCATTATACTATCCGCTGGATTATTCCTAGGAGTTCTCACTGACTCTGGTATGTTAGATTCACTTGCTTTATCCATTGTTGGGATTCTACCTGATGCAATTGGACCTTATATCCATATCGTCGTTGCATTTTTTGGAATACCTTTAGATGTAATTATGAGTACAGATGCATATTACTACGGAATTTTCCCAGTAGTTGAAAGTATTGCTTCTAACTATGGTGTACCTTCTGAATCAACTGCCTATATGATGCTAATTGGGAGTACTTTCTCGCAAGGATTTTTATCTCCAGCACTTTGGCTGGGTGTTGGACTTGCTGGTGTGCAAATTGGACGTTTTATGAAATATGCATTTTTATGGTTCTGGGCTTTTGCAATTGTTGGTTTAATTTTTGGCTTTATAATTGGAATTTACTAAGCCATACAAATTATTTTTTTCAAACAGTCACTCGCGTGGTGACTGTTTTTCTTTATCATGAGGTTGAAATGGAGTTTTAATATGAGCGTAATGAGTTTAGTTTTCTTAGATGTAGTCTTACCGATCTTAATATTAATGGCTTTAGGTATATTCTTGCAGAAAAAAATTTGTATTTGATTTAAGTACTATTACTAAATTAATTACTTACTGTTTTATGCCTGCGGCTGTCTTTCTAAATATTTCTCAGTCCGCTTTTGATTATCAATTACTAGGACAGTTATTTTTATATCTATCATTTTTTTATTACGAGCTTAATGATACTTGGTAATATTTTAGCGAGGTTATTAAAGCTTCAACCCCCTGAGCAAGCTGCTCTTAAAAACAGTATTTCGCTTATGAATGCAGGTAACTATGGTTTGCCGATAAGTCAACTAATTTTTAGCGCAAATCCTTTAGGAGTCTCAATTCAAATATTTATAATAGTCATCCAAAACATTCTTACGTACTCTTATGGTTTATACAATTTAATGTCTACATCAAAGTCCATTGTAAATATTTTAAAACAACTTATAAGGCTGCCGATCATTACCGCATTACTATTAGGAATTATATTTCAAATACTAGATATCCCCTTGCCAAATTTTATAACTACACCACTTGAACAACTTGCAAACGCCTTTATGGCTTTGGCTCTATTTTTGTTAGGAGCTCAACTAGCCTCAATAAAATTAAATACTTTTCATCGTGCTATTGTATGGAGTTTACTTGGAAGATTAGTAGCTGGTCCTTTAATAGCGTTTGTATTAATTGTTCTACTTAGAATTGAAGGAGTAATGGCACAATCATTACTAATTGCTAGTGCATTACCGACATCTAGAAATACAGCAACTTTAGCTTTGGAACATAAGGTAGCCCCAGAATTACATGCACAAATAGTTTTGTACTCAACACTTCTTAGCAGTATCACTGTAACCATTGTGATTTATCTGGCTATAATTTTCTTTTAATAATTTAAACAAGTAGTTATTTAAATTATTGATCTCTGATTACTAAGTTTACTATTTTAGTTTATTTCTAGATTTTTGTAATCTAAATATGAACTAATTATTAGTTACAAAAGCATTCTACATTAAAATTAATACTTGTACGCAAAGCAAATTAGGTTTAAAACAACGAACATTAGTTGGGGGTAATATGATGAATAAAGAAGTAAGATACTACTCAGTGAGTACATTAACTAAAGTGAGTACATTATTACTAAAAGCCGGAGGACTTAATACGCAAAATGCCACAACCATTGCTCAAGATTTAGTAGCAGCAAACCTAAGAGGCATAGATTCTCACGGCGTGTCTAGAATTCCAATGTATTTAGAAAGAATAAGAAAAAAAAGTTGTTAATCCAACTCCAGACATAAAAGTAGAAAAAAATTACACCTGCAGTCTCTAAAGTTGATGGCGACAACGGTATGGGCTTTTTAGCAGGGCACCGTGCAATGGAAGAAGCTGTCATGCTTGCAGAGAATTCAGGCATTGGAATGGTAGGTGTTCACAAAAGCACACACTACGGAATGGCAGCGATTTATGTAATGGAAGCAATGCAAAAAGGTTATATATCAATGGCATACACCAACTCTTCACCAGCAATTCCACCATGGGGTGGTAAAACCGCTTATCTTGGAGCAAGTCCATTTGCTGCAGCTATCCCTGCTGGAAACGAGCCTCCTTATGTACTAGATATGGCAATGACAGTTATTGCCCGTGGCAAGATTCGCTTAGCTGCAACCAATGATGAGGCTATTCCAGAAGGGTTGGCATTAGATAATGAAGGCGCACCGACAACGGATGCAAAAAAAAGGCTTTTGAAGGGGTTTGTTTACCTTTTGGAGGACCAAAAGGAGCATCCTTTGCTATGCTAATGGACCTTTTATCCGGTGTGCTTACAGGAGCAAATTATGCAGGTAATGTAAAAAGCTTATATTTTGACCACTCAGAGCCACAGAATGTTGGTCATTTGTTCATTGCTATTCGCCCAGATTTATTTATTCCACAGTCGGAATTCAATGATCGAATGGATACTTTTGTACAAAAGACTAAATCTTCACCAAAGGCTCAAGGCTTTAATGAAATTCTGATGCCTGGAGAGCCCGAAGAAAAAATTGCTAAAATACGTTTAAAAGAAGGCATTCCGATTAGTTTCAATGTAATAAGTGAATTACAAGCTGAGTTAGAACGTTACGATATAGACCCTTCATATTTATGACTAGAAAGTGGGAAAATTTGATGAAGTTTGCTTACCCTTTTCAAACAAGAGAAACAAATCAACAACTACTTAGTTCGCAAGGATCAGAAACAGAAATAGTGCCAGCTCTTGCACGTTTAGGATACGATGGAGTCGAGTTGCTCATACGAAATCCCAAAAAAGCTAATCTAAATCAATTAATAACTTTAGTAGATCATAATAATTTAAAAATAGCTGCACTAAATACTGGACCTATGGTAGCCGATGATGACCTGTCATTCTCTTCTAATGATTATTCTCATCGAGAAGAAGCTATAAAAAGAGTCATTGAACTAATTCCATGGGCTCAAAGTCTAGCTGCACCAATTACTGTTGGAAAATTGCGAGGTCAAATTAGTGAGACAAACAAAGAATCGTCATGGAAGATGATGAGAGAAGCGATAGAAAGGATTCTGTTTGAGGCAGAAAAACGTGAAGTAAAGCTTTTAATTGAACCTCAAAATAAAGTAAATATGAACAACTTAAATGAAACAACTGAAACTTTAAATTTCATAAGAGAATTTAACAGTCCTAATCTAGGGATTATGCTTGATACTTACCATTTAAATGAAGAAAAGGCTTCTAATTCAATAAATAAAAGTATCATGGAGGCTTCGCAAGGTCTTAGTTTTATTCATATCTCAGATTGTAATCGACTAAGCCCTGGTGATGGCTACTTCAACTTTAAGTCTATCCTGAATACTTTAATTGACGTAAATTATGACTCTTATGTGAGTTTAGAAATAAATCAACAAAACCAATCTTTACATACAGCTAAAAGAGCACTTACCTATTTAAAGTCGATTATTGATTCTTAAATTTTGTATTACTAATTCTTAATTTGCTGAATTTAGTTTGGCATGCGTTAATAGTATTATTCTAATTCGTGAGATTTTTGAACTCGATAATGAATAGATAGGAGAGAAGCACATGAAAAAAATTAAAATCGGGTTAATTCATGCAACAATGAACTCAGTAGCACCTATCTTTGAATCCTTCTCACATCATAAAGAAGAGATTGAGTTGGTAAACTTTATGGATGAAGGATTAATTTATGAATTAAATGAGACTAACATCGTGTCTACAAGAATGATTATGCGGTTAGCAGATCTTGCTGGAAGGGCTGTCGAAAGTGACGTTGATGCAATTCTCTTCACTTGTTCATCATTCACTCCTTTTGTTTCTAAAATTGCTGATTTAATTTCCATTCCGGTACTTAGTTCTGATATAAGCATGCTGGAGAAAGCCGTTTTAGAAAATGACTTTATTAATGTGATTGCTACAATTAATGCAGCTGGTCCTACTACTGAAAAAATGATACAAGAGATTGCAAGAAAACAAAAAAAAGAAGTAAAGGTTCGTGTACAAATAATTAATAATGCATTTAATGCCATTCAAAATGGAGATTCGGCACGTCATGATAAATTAATTCGTGAAGCAATTAATTTAATCGATGAGAGTGAAGCAATAGTGTTAGCTCAATACTCAATGGCACCAGCAATCACTAATATTTCAACCGAGTTTAAAAATGTTCTTACTGGTCCTGCTGTTAGTACAGAAACCATAATCAAGTTAGCAAAAAAAGGAGTGAAAATATATGAAAGCTGAAACTTTATTTTCAGTTAAAGACAAAGTTATTCTTTTAACAGGAGCTAGCCAAGGGATTGGGAGAAGTTTAGCTAAATTATATGTAACTAATGGCGCAAAAGTTGCTTTGATAGCCAGAAATAAGAATTCTCTAGAGACTATAAGAGAAGAACTCGGAAATGAGAATGTAGCTATTTTCCCTTTTGATGTCACAATAACAAAGCAGATACCTAAAATGGTGAAACAAGTGTATGAACATTTTGGGGCAATCGATGTGCTGGTCAATAACGCGGGTAAAATCATTACAAAACCAGCAATTGAATTTAGCGAAATAGAATGGGATGAAGTAATAGATTTAAACTTAAGAAGTGTTTTTTTCCTAAGCCAAGCTGTTTATCCGTATATGAAGAAAAGTGGTGGTGGAAAAGTTATAAACATGTCTTCTCAAATGGCCGAAGTTGGATATTATAAAAGATCTGCATATTGTTCAAGCAAAGGCGGCGTTAAACAATTAACAAAATCTCTTGCTATTGAATGGTCTAATGATAATATCTTAGTAAATTCAGTAGGTCCTACCTTTATTAAAACACCTTTGACAGCTAAGATGATGGAAGATGAAGACTTCAAAGAAGATGTAATGAATAGAATTCCTTTGGGTCGACTAGCCAAAACAGAGGACTTATATGGTGCCATACTATACTTAAGTTCAGCAGCCTCTAACATGGTTACTGGGCAAACACTTTATATAGATGGAGGTTGGACTAGTTGGTGAAATAAAAGATTTAAGAAATTTTTAGATCCTAATAGCTACATACTTTTATAAAACATCGTAAATAATACTATTCGATGTTTCTTCAATAAAATAAGAATTGTATTATCTTGTGATATGCTATCTATAATAATATTAAGCCCTAGGTCTAACATAGAGACCTAGGGCTTTGTGTATAATAAGGAATAACAGTTATTTAAATTTAATTATTCGAACAGACTACTCTATTACATACTTGTCAAAAGAAATTACTATAAATTAAGGAGGTTAGACTTTGAATTTACGGGATTGGGAAATTATTTATTCTTTATATCAAAGAAAAAAATATAACAAAAACTGCAAGACATCTCTTCATTTCACAACCTGCTCTAACTGCTAGAATTAAGCAAATTGAGGAGTACTTTGAAACTAAAATCGTTCTAAGGGAACGTAGAGGAATCCAATTTACACCCGAAGGAGAGTATTTAGCTAAGCAAGCAATTGATTTTATAAAACAACACGAAAAAAATTAGAGAAGGTGTACTAAGCATGAAAGATAACCTGGGCGGTACACTTAAACTAGGTGCCTCTAATTACTTTGCTAAATATAAATTACCAAAAATATTACGCGAGTTCCGAAAACTATACCCTAATGTTGAATTTCAAGTTTTATCTGGCTGGAGTGAAGACATTTATAAAAAAAATGAATGATCGTGATGTTCACGTTGGCTTTATTCGTGGTGACTACCCTTGGAGAGGTGAGCGTGAAGTTCTCTTTACGGAGACGCTTTGCGTCGCTTCTACTCAGCCATTCGTCTGGAATGATTTATATAAGATGCCACGCATAAACTATAAAACAGATAGGAAATTAATAGCTTTAGTAGAGGATTGGTGGAATGAAAACTTCGAACAACCACCTAATGTTAGGTTACGTGTCGATCAAGTCGATACATGTAAAGAAATGATTATAAATGGGTTAGGATATGGAATAGTACCAGACTTAATTATTGATGATGATCCAAACATACACAAGAAGACTCTTATGAATAACACCGGTGATCCAATAATTAGAAAAACATGGATGTACTATCATCAAGAATCTACATCTATTAACACAATCGGAGCTTTTCTAAATTATGTTAGAAGTATAGATGTTAAAAGTTTGTAAGAAAAATTGAAGAAATACAAATCAATTATTAAAAAAGCTTGTAAGTAGCTTATTTTTAGCAACAGTTCTAAAGTCTTTATATATGTTTGTGAATAGGTACTTATTATTGTTTATAAAGGTTTTATATGTTAAAATTACGAAAATTTGTATTTAAGGAGTGTGGTGATTTGTTCGATAAGCGAAGAGAAGATCATTATATTATGATTATGCGAGCTTTGAACTATTACACTAAACATACCGGATCAAATACAGATGAAGAATTTTATATTATTCATGAAATGTTTATAGCAGAAATAAGTATGGATGATCGCTATTAAATTTTATTTTTTTTAGCTTCCTTTTATATATAGGAAGCTTATTTAATGTTAAATCTAAATTTTAATGATTATTATTATTATTTGATATATATGCCTATAATTATCACAGTTTTATATAGAGGAGTGATTAGCGTTGATGACAAATATTTTACAGTATTTAAATGTAATTACTAAAAATATTAATGAAACAGGTTACTCTAACAAACAACCTGTTGTTGATAGCATGTCAATTTGTGAAGAAATACTATTGGATACTCAAAGATATGCAGATCATAAAATTTCAGGAGAAGTAAAAGCTTATACAAATAGCGCTTATCGCTTGTTACATGAACTACAATTTTATTTAGACAATGAGAATTGGTCCAGTGTTTTTGAATTAATTGAAGAAGAACTTTATCCCACTGTAATTAAAAACTCCAAATGTATTGATAAACTTGTTAGAAAATTACCAGATTGACTGTACTAATTACAATATAAAGCATAGCTAAGCTACTAAATCTAAACCTCTAAAGATTTAATATAATTAATAATTTATAAGTACTAAATAAAAATCTTACGACGTTTTTAAGATAGTGACTATAACATCGGAAAAAGTTGTTGCATCAATTGTATTCAAAGAGAGTAAAACTGTGGTGTTTGTTACGGTAATTGTATTAGTTGCTGCTAGTTGAGAGGGACTCGTATCAGATCGAAAACTTTCATCAATTGGTGTGGCAAATTGTAAAGATTGCAGCGAAACAGTATTGCCCTCAACCGCAGATGCATTCGCTGAGTAAGTCAATGAATAAATACCAGGTTCGTTTAATAAAATACCCGAGTCACCTGTGATGTGCCTTATAGCTGTTCCAACTAAAGATTCGTTTGTTTCTAACGGTAGATTTCCACCAGAGTCGACTGTAGTAACTGCTGTCGGAAACCTTCCAAAATTAATATCTTCTGGTGGTACAGTTGGCACGGTTGGTATAGTTGGAAGCGGACCGCCACGAATTACTCCAGGTCCATTAATTAAATTGTTATTAACCTCAATTATTCCTTCTGAATGTCTCCTGGCTTGTGAATGAAAATTTTCCATATTATCTTCACCTCCTAAATGTTCTTAATATCTTATTCCATGCATTAAAAAATGACTAAACTTGTACCCAAGTTTAAAAAGCGGTTCCAGACTTCATGAGTCCGACGACACTCTTTGCTGCACGAAATACTTGGTGGGTGGAGATTTGTATTAATAATCCTTTAGCAAATGTACCTAGTGGTTCTTACCACGTACAATTAAGAAACCCAGACATTGGTAGAGCTACTTTTGCAAGTGGAACTTTATTTTATAGGGTTTTCTATCAGCCGTTTACTAAGAATATTTATCATCTTCATTAATTAATAATAAATGCTGCAATAAGAAGTAATATAGAAAATAGCAGCATTATTCCATTTAATACACATCCTAATATTCGTAAGAAAAAGTTTTTATTGGTTAATGCAAAAATCACGCCTAGCAAAGAAAGAACTGTCCATAAAATTATAGTAATAACAGGTGCAATTCCAAATCCATTAGAAACAAAATAAAGAATTATGGATAGAAAGAATAAAAAAAATGATACCATATAATTAAATCAAGCCTCCTGAAATTTTTGTTGATGTACTAATTCAGTATAAAATTGTTTGTTATTATATAATTCTAAATGAGGGCCTTGTTCTGTTACGGTACCATTTTGAATTACAACTATTTTATCTGCATTTCTAACAGTTGATAACCTATGAGCAATTATGAGAGTAGTTCTGTTGATCATCAAAACACTTAAAGCCTCTTGAACTAAATTTTCTGATTGACTATCAAGATGAGCTGTTGCTTCGTCAAGAAGTAATATTTCAGGATCTCTTAAGATAGCTCTTGCGATCGCAATTCTCTGCCTTTGTCCACCTGAGACCATAATACCTCGCTCACCAACCTCAGTGTCCAATCCGTTAGGCAAGGCCTCAACAAACTCACTTAAATTACTTTGAATTATTGCTTGATTTATCGAGCTGTTTGATACTTCGACTTCTAAGCCATATGTTAAATTTTTTTTAGTATGGAACCTGACATAATAGGAGCCTCTTGCGATACGTAGGCAATTTTAGATCGCCACTCTTTAACATTATAAGAAGTAATTGAATCTTTTTCATAGTAAATGTCACCAAACTTAGGTGAATAAAACCTTTCTATTAGAGAAAATATCGTTGTCTTACCAGCACCACTCGGACCTACAATTGCTGTAGTTTTACCTTTATCAGCTGTAAAACTAATCTCATGTAATATTTTTTTATCTGATGAATAATGAAAGTCTACATTTTCAAAGTGAATTCCTTCATTAATTGTTTCATTGTAAGGTCTATTAGAAACATATACGTGATCTAATTCGGTCTCTTCTGTAAAAATAAAATTGATCCTCTCAGTAGCTCCTCTAGCTTTTTGGAACTGAGTAAAAAACTGGGCCATTTGCGATAAAGGAGAGATGATTTGGAACATATAAAAGACTACAGCTACTAATGCACCCGCACTTAACGCACCTGTTGCTACTTGTGTACCCCCATAACCAAATACAATTACCAAGAGTAAGAGAGTAACTGTAGTCATAAGAGGAGATATAATAGCCATTATCTTTCCTGCGGAAAGGCTGTGAGTAAATAATGTGTTAATTCTTTTATTCCCATTACTTAATTCTATATTTTCAGCTATACTTGATTTTACTAATCGAATATCAGAAAGCACTCTTCCCAAATCTCCTTGGAAAGAAGCAGTCTCGTCTTGCAAAGCTTTAGAAATTTTATACATTTTCCTCCCTAATGGTTTTAGAATCCCGAATGCCATAGGGACAACAATAATCAAGAGGAGAGTTATTCTCCAATCAATTATGAATAACAAGATTAGAGAGCCCAAAATCTTTATGAGTCCGGAAGTAAAAGGGATTAACTGATCTGTAAAAAAAGTTTTTAACAACATCTGTATCGTGTGTAATCCTACTCATTGTTTCACCAGATGTCGTGTTATCAAAGAATTTTGTCGGCAAACTTATTACATGTTCCCATAAATCTTTTCTTAATCTCGCAACAATTATTTGACCAATGTATATCATCATATACAAAGAAATTCCTGACATCACAACTTGTCCTAAAAACACTAAACCTAATACCAAACCATTAACATAATTAAAATCTGAACCAACTACTAAATCTACAATATTCATAGTTAAAAGCGGAACTGCTAAAGACAAGGCTGTCTCAGCGATAACCAGAAAAAAAGCAGTTACAATAATTAAAGATGAAGGTCGATACTTGAAAAAAATAGATAAAAATTGTTTAGTTGATATCTTATCACCTGACATTCGAATCACCTTTCCGTTCCTAACTTCATCTCAATTAAATCAATGTATTGTTTATTATTAAACAATTTAATTAACGTAAAAGCTTGAGTGTAATACTCCCTTACATTTTTATAATTACTAGACTGTTGCTCAAGACTTGCACCTTTATAATATAAAAGCTGACCTAAAAAAAGCAGTAAAAGTCGTTTTTAAAGATAATTCAATTCCTAATTCGACTTCAGTTAGAGTACAGTTGTATTCTTTAATTTGGTAAAAGTGCTTAACTTTCTGATACGTCACATAAATTTTTAATAGATCATTGTATGAAGGCGGAACTAACGAGTTATTAGTGTCAGAAGCAAGAAGATCAAAAGACAGTTGAAAATAATGCTTAGTATTTGTTGGCTCGATTTTTTTCTGAATCTATAATAGCTAAAAATAAGTAAGTCCTTGCTAATAAAAAAATTCGTGAGTTGCTGAGATTCGACTAACTTTAATAATCGATTTTCAGCATCTGTCTTATCAATAGAGCTACATTTATACTCAGAGAATATATTATGGATCTTTAAATAGTGAAAATATCTGGTGTTTGTTAACAAAAAGTTACCTAGCTCTGAATTGGTCATTTCTAGAACTTCTAAATACATTTCATTTATAAAACAGTACTCTAAATATCGATATGATTCGTCAACATATTGAGGGTTGTCGTAGCTCAAAAATCTTGAAAAGTAACTACTACCAATGCCAAGTTTTAATGAAATTGATTCTAAAACTTGAAGACTGGGCACATACATTCCATTTTCTATTTTACTAATTGCTGCCTGGGTTACTATGTCTGAGCTGATATTTTCCTGAGTAAGACCTTTTTCTTCACGTATTTTTTTTATTTCTATTCCAATCTGCTTTGACATTTATCATCTTCCTTTGCATAAACCCAGTAATAAACACCTAAATAAATATTAAGAATAAAAAATCAAAAAAAATCAAAAAAAGTAATTTATACTCATTAAAATCCTTCATTTTTTTATTTTTATTTGTTTTTTTTCTAAGTTAATTAGCACTAATTTTTATAACTATTATCATAATTTTTTTAGAAAAATAACGTTAAAAAGAATAATCATTGGTTTTAGTTAAATTAATCGCTAAATTTGCCCTTAAATACAACTTTTCATTAGATCTGAGAGTAATTATCTTAAAGGTGTGAATCGGGAGAGGAAAATCCGGTTCAAAAAAAATTATTAGAGGAGGCAATTATTATGGCAAATCCTTTCGATCTTGATGTTGAGGTAGTAAAGACTGAGGCAAATGATGTAGAACCAGATTTCACGAGCGTAAGCTTTTGTACACCTGGTTGTGGAACACAGGTAGCTTTAACAGCTTCTGTTGTTAATCACAAGGATCGCCTGAACTTTAATTTGATAAAAACAACTTTAAAGGATCCTCAGGCGATCCTTTTCTTTATTTTAACCTAAGGAGTGTGGAGATACATGAATAAATACAGTTCAGGAATCTTTGAAACGACTGACTATTTCATGCTGAGAACCCCCTTACTATCAATATCTAAAGATTACGAGAACATCAATGTGGATGATTTGGTAAAAAGATTAAAAAATTATACAAAAGAACCTTATATCCAAGAAGCTATTGCTATTTCAAGCCCAACATTGTTTAATTCTTTGGAAAAGCTTGATGGTGATCCTTCATCAAAAAAAACTAGAAATACTATTTCCAGCCTTTTAAAGTTTTTAATTAGAATGTCTAGTAGGCCTACTCCGTTTGGGCTCTTTGCCGGGATAACCACTGGGGAATTTACAAATAAGGCCTCGTCAGGCTTTCTGTCTTCTATAAAACATCACAAAAAGCGCACTCGCCCGGACATGGAGTGGCTCTTAGGAGTAATTGCAAAGGTTGAAATGGACGAGAGCATTTCAAAGCATCTAAGAGTAATTAAAAATAGTGCTACATTTTCCACAGATGAAAGAATCCATTTAAGTTATTATTCAAACTTTGGTCAGATACGAAAAAGCAAAGAAAAAAAGAAAAGATAACATTTCAATAAGAAACACTGTAGTTGTGCAAGATGTGCTTTCATTAACAGAAGATTACACTAGCATGAACGAAATAATTAGCTTCTTAACAGAAAAGTATGATACTGCATCAATTAATCAAATCACCAATTTAATTCTACAACTAGTCAAACAAGAATTCCTCCTTAGCGAATTAAGACCCCCCTTTACTAACCATGACCCGTTAGAACATGTCATAAATATAATCGGAAATATCGAAGAAGCTGCAGAGCTTCATCAAAATTTGAAAAAAAATAAGTGATGTAATTACTTCTTACGATAAATTAAGTATTGGAGAAGGACTTCCTGCTTTATCCGAAGCTAGAGAATTAATGCAAAAGATGTACAATAACTCCAACTACTTACAAGTTGATTACAGTGTGAGCATGAAGGAAAAACTAACTTTGAATAACAAAATTAAAGAGGATATAATCAATGCTGCAGATTGGTTATGGAAATTATCTGATGCAAATATTGGGTTAAAACACTTAACTGAATATCATGTTGAATTTCTAGAAAAATATGGTGTTAATAGAGAAGTTCCTCTATTGGAATTATTAAGTGAAGAAAAGGGACTAGGTCCTCCTCCTACCTACAAATACCCTAATGGAACTAAGAGCTATAAAAGCAATCAAGATTCTACTGTTGCTGTAAAATCTTTACTTCAAAAAAAAGATAATAGAATGTCTAAGGGCTAATAAAACGGAAATTAACTTAACTAACGAAGAAAAGGAACTTTTAGCAGATAAAGAGACTGAATACAAATACGCTCCTGACTCAGGAGAAATATATGCAGAGGTCTTAGCTGAGTCGCTAGAAGATATAGACCTGGGGAACTACAAGATCGCTATTGGAAATAATGTAACTTCTTTTGGTATTGGTCATACTTTCGGTCGATTTTCTGACCTATTAGACAACAATGTCAAATCGAAGATAGAAGATTCGAATAACCACATTGACAAAACGTTTAACCATGAGCAGGTTGAAGTTGTTGAAGCAAGCTTTTTACCTCAAAGCGGTAGGGCGAGTAATGTTTCCTTAACGAGTTCAGGTAGGAATTATCAATTTGCACTCTCAACTAATGGTAACGATGACAAAGAGATCATACCTGCAGATGATATTTTTGTTGGAGCTACATTAGGTAAACTCTATTTAAAATCGAGAAAATTAAACAAAAGGTTAATATTCACATCTAACAATATGTTTAACTTTGAGAATTCTCCAAACCTTTTTCGGTTTCTAAGAGAAGTCTCATTAGAGGATACCAAAAATATCCAAGGATTTACTTGGGGTGATCTTGAAAATTTTCCTTTTTTTGCCTAGAGTTACTAGCAATAAAATTATATTAAGACCAGCTATCTGGAAATTAAATAAATCAAACATAGATTTATTTGATTTTGACACTTCATTTAATGAATGGAAGGGAAAATTTAAAGAATGGAAAATGGAAATGAATGTACCAGACAATGTACATTTGACTTTTGGTGATAACCGTTTATTTATAGATTTGAATAACGATACACACCTAAAAGAAGTTAGATTAGAGTTACGAAAAAAAGGACGAATTCAGCTTCAAGAAAAGATTAATAATTATAAGAAGAAATTATGGCTATACAGTAACGACGGAGTGCATAGCTCTGAAATAGTAGTTCCCTTCAAGAAAAAGGACCATATTGAAAAAAAAGCCATATGTTATTTTAAATACTAATCCAGAGATCTCTTTATCAGACAGAGAAAAGGAAATGGGTACCGATTGGTTGTACTATAATCTATATGTCCCGCCATATAAGCAAGAAGAAGTAATATCAAAAGAATTATACCCTTTAATACAAAACCTTTATAAAGAGGGACATATATCAAAGTGGTTTTATATTAGATATTATGAGAATGAACCACATATTCGTCTAAGGCTACAAGGTGAACCACGAATTTTAATAACCAATGTAATACCGATTATTCAATCATGGTATCAAATTAACAAAACTAAAGGAAATATTATAAAGATTGATACTCGTATCTACGAAAGAGAAATAGAAAGATATGGTGGCATTCATTTGATGAATGATATGGAAACTTTCTTTGAAAAAGATAGTAACCTAACCTCTACTCTACTAAGCATGAAAAAGAACAATCAATTAAAGTACTCTCTTGAGATTACTGCAATGATCAATATTGTATATCTAATGGATATACTTTGGAGTTTCGATGAGCAATATGAGTGGATCCAAGGTTTTGACTCCAAGTTATATAGTGAAGAATTTAGACCGATTAGAAATGCTATGTTAAAACTTCTGAACCCAGATAATGGATGGGAGGTTTTAAAAAAAAGGAACAGAGAGATTTGTTTCTACTACTTCAAGATATGAACGTAATCACCACAAAATTAGCCAAGCGATTACGTAGTGAGCCATTATATAACGGTAAAGATAGGATTATTGGCAGTTTGATTCACATGCATTGTAATAGATTATTAGGTACAAATAGAGATGCTGAGATGAAAGTAATGTCATTTGTAAATCAGATCCTAAAGAGTCAAAAACATTTGGTTTATAAAAATATACAGAAGCTGAAGGTGTAAACCAGAAAGGATATAAGAAATTATGACAAATCAAGCGGATATTCTATATAATAGCGATGCCCAAAAGATTATCTCCGATCTAAGCATAAAGCTTAATGATCCTCAAAAGATTAGAGAGATCGTCATGGATAAAAACAACAAAACAATGCTGGGCAAAATTAACCCATGGGATCCAATCACACTATCCCATGGATACCCTGGTACTATACTTTTTTATTCAGAGTTACATCAGCATTTCCCGAATAATCACTACGATTCCATAGCCCATAACCACATTAAAAGCCTAAGTAATTACATTTCGGGAGGAATTAGTTCAATATCTTTGTTTGGAGGCATTGCAGGAATAGCTTTCTCTGTCTTAGGCTCGTCCATCAAAGGACAAAGATATACAAAGCTCCTGCAGAATTTAGATAATGTCTTAGTCAAAGAATCTAAAGCATTAATAGAACAGGAAACAATCCGTAAAGAGGATAGTGCTTCACCTCAATTTTATGACGTTATTCAAGGGTTCTCTGGTGTTGGAAGATACTTCTTGGAAAGAGTCGATTATGTTCAATCACACCAAGAATTAATTGTAGATATCCTAAAATTATTCACTCGATTCTCTGAACCATTTATTCTAAATGATAAAGAAATTCCAAGTTGGTATGTTTCTAAAGATCATCAATTTTTAGAAAAAGACATGCGACTTTATCCAAATGGCAATTTCAACTTAGGACTAGCGCACGGCATTCCTGGACCATTAGCATTTCTCTCATTATGTACACTTAAGGGCATCGAAATCCCAAAACAACGTGAAACTATAGCTATTATATGTGATTGGCTTATTGAAAAATCTACATTAAATAATTATGGTTACACAGTATGGCCACACAGACCGAGTCTAGAAGATATACTTAATAACAATTCCGAGTCAAATAATGAGAGAGAGGGTTGGTGTTACGGTAACCCTGGAATTGCGAGATCGCTTTACCTAGCTGGGCTTGCTCTTAAAAATGAAAGCTATAAAGAGATATCTTTGAATTGTTTTAAAGGGATCTGTGATAAGCCATTTGCAGATTTAGATCTAATTAGTCCTACCTTTTGCCATGGAAAAGCCGGGCTTCTTCAAATATTGAAAAGGATGAAACAAGATACACAGAATAACTTATTTGACAGCCGTATAAAAGAATTGACTAACACATTAACTTCTCAATATAGTTTTGATTCACCTTTGGGATTCAAAGATCTAGAAATTAATGACAATACTAACCGTTTAGATAAAGCTGGGCTCTTAGAAGGAAGCTCTGGAACTATATTAAGTTTGTTACCACTAATAAAGAATGAGACTTATTGGGACAAAGCTTTCCTAATTGCTTAAGGAGGTTTGATTTTGAATAAAAATAAAGCAAATATATTGGTTGGTGTCTCGGGATCAATATCATTAATTAATGTTCCTTCCTATCTTGGTTATCTGAAATATAAATATGGAAATGTCCAAATTATCATGTCACATTCTGCTAACAAGTTAGTACCTGCTTCAACGATGCAGTTATTCTGTGATGCAGTACATTTAAATGAAGAGAATCATGCTTCAAACACAAACACACAACATAATACGATGAGCCATATTGAGCTAGCACGTTGGGCAGATGCTTTTATCATAATACCAGCAACTGCTAACAAAATTAGTGAAGCAGCGGCTGGGCTAGGCGCAGACCTGATGACAACAACATTATTAGCATATAAAGGAAAAGCAATTTTTTTGTCCTAATATGAATGAACTCATGTGGGGAAATCCTTTAATCCAGCAGAATATACGTAAACTTAAAGAAGTTGGACATGTTGTTATGGCTCCTCAAAAAAAAGAAGCATATGAAATTGCTTCCGGGACCCTTAAATTAAACTACATTATTCCACCAATTAATGAAGTTGTAGATGAAATTGAAAAAAAATTTAGACTTAAAATCCTTAAGCAAAGTGTAGTCAAACAGACTACGCTTTGTTTTGTAATTTTTGATTTTTTTTGAAAACCTTTTTCTATAGTTAATAGAAGTACTGATTTATTTTTAAGGAGGCAGGCAAAACAATGAAAAACATGATTGAAACGCATTCTCTGACTAAGACTGTAAAAAGTATCACATTGGTTAAAGATATTGATTTTGCAATTGGAAAAGGTGAAATTTGCGGCTTTATCGGACCTAACGGAGCAGGCAAAACTACAGTTATGCGAATGCTAACTGGATTAATAAAACCATCAAAAGGAACAGTTAAAATTAATGGCTTTGATATAAATGTTGATCGAAGGCAAGCTTTAAAAGGTATTGGGGCAATAGTTGAATCTCCAGTTTTCTTTGAATACATGACAGGGAGAAAAATGCTATTAAACTTAGCAAGGCTCCATGATTTAACCGGAACACAAAAGACAAAAAAAAGTGGAAGAGGTGCTTAATATTGTAGGCCTAGAAGGTAGAGGGAATGACAAAATCAAAAATTATTCCTTAGGAATGAAACAAAGACTTGGTATTGCTCAAGCTTTACTCGGCAACCCTGAGATAATAATTTTAGATGAACCTGCAAATGGATTAGATCCCATCGGTATGCGCCAATTAAGAGAATTGATTATTGAGTTGAACATGGATAATCAAATTACTTTTCTCATCTCCAGTCACCTTTTAGATGAAATTCAAAAGATATGTAGCGATTTAATTATAATAAAAGATGGAAAGATCCTTATGAAGGGGAAAAAGGAAGACATATACAATGCGGAGAATAATGATTTAGAAGAACTCTTTTTTTGAGATGATGGCAAAATGAAAAACTTAATACTGAGCGAATGGGAACGTATATGGGCGAGAAAAGTAATATTTATCCTGTTATTCTCTACTCCTTTTCTAGTTTTAGTAACAGGTATATTCTTCAATAACCAAAATACAAATAAAATTTCAACAGAGGTAGATTATGCAACTACTCTAAATTTTCCTATCCTAAGTATTTCAGAACATTTATTTATCACTTTTAATATCTTAATCTTATTTTTAGCAGCGAATATTGTAACAGAAGAATATCAAACTGGACAACTAAAATTAATTCTCTTGAGATCTTATAATCTTAATCAAATTTTTTTTATCAAAGTTCATCGTAATATCTATAACATTATTCATATTTATTTTGTTATATTTTATATCCTCATTAATTGTTGGTTTATTTCTTTTTGATATTCCAAATCACTCTAAAATGTTCCTCACAGAAGAGCAAATATCAAACGGAACAATGTTTGCTAACACTTTAATATATTACCTTTTAGCGTATCTTACAGGTTTAGCAGTGATGTCATTGGCTGTGTTTTTTTGCAGTTATCTGCAGGTCTATTAATTCAATATTAGGTTTAGGCCTAACCTTCTTATTCTTTTCTACAATAGTACCTCAGTTATTAGAATACTCAACAGCTTTTACAGAAAATTCCTATCAACTAGTTTATATAATTTACTCATCAATCACTAAGATACAGTACACTGGGATTTTATTATTTATGACCGACAATAACTTTAATTGGCTTTCCATTATTGTAATTGCATATCTTATTGTATTTTCTCTACTTGCATATTTATTGTTTACAAAAAGAAGTTACTTTATTTAAAAGGAGTTTAATATGCTTAACTTAGTCATAAGTGAATTTGAGCGGCTTTGGAGTATGCGCTTATTTAAATTATTGGCTTTACTTTTTATCTTTATATCAGGTTTTTCAGTTTATTTTTTAACGTTATTTGATATCGGTTTATACACTGCAGAGAGCGATACACCTTTAAATGCAGTGAATTTTCCTTGGTTTTTACTAAGAGAAGTTTCGTTCTTTATTACACTTTTCTTCATGCCACTACTATATGTTATAGTATTAAATTCATCTTTAAAATCAAGAGCATACAAGTTAATTCTCTACAGGCCTTACAAAAAAAAGTTGCGTTTCTGGTATCCAAATGGATAGTTTTAATAGTAATTACAACTATCGCCACAGGCTTTGTACTAATACTTGGATCGATATCCGGTTTGATACTTTACCCTATTCCTGACTTTATAACGACTTACAACGATTCTAATATCTATTCCGTATTTTCTGGCTACATCTATACTGTTTCTTTATATTCATTATTTTTATTAGTATTAATACTGATACTGTCATTATCAAGTGTAGTTTCACTAATAACACCAAATACAATAATTGCTTTTTTTCACGTTACTAATATTATATGTGGTACCAATATATTTCTCTAATGAGTTCATATTCCTTCTTACACCAACACAATCAATTTTTGGTGTATTATCAGAAGAAGGTTGGAGTCCTCTCTATAGTATATTAATAGTAGTAACTACAATTTGTTCTATCATGGCTTGCTTGATATGGAATAGACATGAAGCTAAGTAAATTTATACACTCTATGTAATGCCTGGGGGATAAATTATGGAGCATATATTATTCGTTGATGATGAAATTGAGATTGCAGCAATAGTCAAAGAATTGCTAGAAGAAGAGGGCTATAAAGTTACCTGTCTTCATAGCCCTACCTCAGTAATAAAGAACGTCAAGAATCATACCTATAATTTGATATTGTTAGATATTATGATGCCGAATATTAATGGATTCGATTTATGCAAATCGATTCGAGAAATTACTGATGTTCCAATTTTGTTTTTAACCGCAAAAACTGGAATGCATGATCAGATAAAAGGATTAAACGTAGGTGCAGATGATTATATAAACAAACCTTTCAGCCATGAGCAACTCTTGACAAGAATTAATGCCCACCTACGTAGAGAAAGACGTTCCAAAACGCCTGTTAAAAATATTACTTATAAGGATCTAACCTTAGATAACTCTAGACATGAACTACAATATAAACAAGAAGCTATTTCTTTAACTAATAAAGAATTTAAACTTTTAGAAGCGTTAATGTCTAGACCAGGACAGATATTTTCTAAAGACCACTTATATGAAATTGCTTGGGGGCGAGAGGCTTCTGGGCAAACACATACAGTTACTGAACACATTAGGAATATTAGAGCGCGAATACAAACAATTAAAACAGATTCAGAGGTTATTCGTACTGTTTGGGGGGTAGGATATAAGGTTGAGTAAAAAAAGAAAATCAATAAAAAGTCAAATTAGTTTATCAATCTTCAAAACCATTTTTTTTAGTTTTATTGCCACTATTTTGTTTACAGCAATAACTTTGTTTTTTGTTTTAAATTTAGATGATCGATATTATGCTAATTACTATGAAAATCAAGTGCCTGAAATAATCTCATTAATTCATACACATGGAGAGGATATTATAGAAGGCAGTAACATTGCACTTGAGAGGTTAGATAATTTCATTCCTTATCCAGGTATGAGATACTCAATAACCGATAGAAATGGTAATAATTTATATGGCACAATTAATGGCGAACTTAATTATACAACTCAAGAAATAATGTATAAGATAAACAGCAGTACATTATATGAGAACGAAGTAACACAGTATATTCCAATTATAGATGATGATGATCAATTGGTAGGTAGTGTTATTTTAACGTACAAGATTGAATCAGAAATTGAAACTTTTTTTTACTGTATTCATAATAATCTGTATTGTATTCCCCTTTATTTGTATATTGTTTTTCACTTATTACTATGGAAATCGAATGGGTAAAAGATTTCATGAAAGGATATTTGAGTTAAAATTTGCAACTGAACAAATTAGGAGAAATAACCTAGAAATTGATATTAAAGATCAAGGTGTTGACGATGAAATGAGTGACCTTATAAACTCTTTTAATTTAATGAAGGACGCTCTTCATGAATCTTTATTGAAGCAATGGAACCTAGAAGAAAGTAGGAATGACTTTTTGAATTCTATTTCTCATGATATTAGAACACCACTAACAATCATTAAAGCAAACGCAGAAATGATTAATAAGAGAGCCGATGCTAAACACCAGCGATATATATCAACCATAATTAAAGAGGTAAATAGAACTGAAAAACTCATTGAAGAGTTTGATAAACTCTATATATTGGAAAAACCAGATTTCACTATGAATTATTCTGAGATAGAACCTCTTAATTTCTTTCAAAGTGAATTAAACAAATATAAATTTATGGTAGAAAAGAAAGGCCTATCATATGTGATAAATTTGCATAAGTCAGAGAACAGAAGTACTGACTTATTAAAAGTTGATATCGCTAGAATTCAACAGGTGCTAGATAACTTAATTTCAAATAGTATACGTTTTAATGAACCTGGAGGCACTATAAATGTTACTTTAAAGGTTGAAAATGATTATTTTTGTTTGAAAATATGCGATACAGGCAAAGGTTTTTACGAAAAAGATCTAAATAAGTTGTTTGGTAAGTATTATCAAAACAACAATTCAGATGAGGAATATCACAAAGGGCTTGGGCTTTATATTGTAGAACAAATTATAAAAAATCATAAAGGGTATGTAAAAGCTTGGAATTCGAATGGTGCTTGCATTGCGATCTTCTTACCGATGGAAGAAGATTAAAATTTCTTTTAATACTTTCACCAATGTAGTAATGAGAGTTTAACTTCATTAATAAAGGAAAGATTAAAAAAATACAAGAAATTTGCATTTAGCGAGGTAATTGAATTGGTCGTAAACTGTTTTCTAATTTGCAAATTCTAGCCTATTTACCATTCAGAAATGATGTAATTGAACCTGGTAAAGGCTTACATTTTGTAATGAATGATCTCAGAATTGAAATGCTCAGCGTTCATGAGAAATTCATTGATATTTGAGGTTACAAATTCGGAAATCTTATTTTAAATTCCGTAAGGCTGCACAAGAACAAGGCGGTGAAAATATTGCTTAAATACTGCATCAATCATTGTATTATACCGACGTAGGTAATGTTCCCGCTGATAGTTCTATTTCTTTATTAGACTCAAAGAACCGTAACAACTCATTTGTTACGGTTCTTTGTTTACCTTTCAGTATTTACATTTAAACACGGGTAATTATAAAGTTTATACTTTAGTTAACGCTATTACCGTTATCCTTCTAACATAGGAGGTAACTTCCTTGATATGTTATTAAAAGAATTTAAACTTTGTTATACTAACACTAAAAAGGAGGGATATTGATGGATGAAAAAAATGAGAGCCGATATCACGAAGTACCTTATTGAAAAACTAAATCCATCCTTTATAATATTATTTGGTTCATTTGCAAATGGTACCCACCGTGAAGAAAGCGACCTTGATTTAGCCTTTTATCCTAAAGAAGGATTCGATCCTCCAACACCATATAAAATATTCATGATATCTCAAGATCTTGCCCATAAATTCAAGCGAGAAGTAGATTTGGTAAACCTTAAGACAGTATCAACCGTTTTTAAAGCACAGATCTATGCAACAGGTGATCTATTGTTTTCAGAGAACAAAAATTTGTTTGCTCATCAACAAATGACAGCATTAAGCATGTACGCTAAGTTAAATGAAGAACGTAAGAACATTTTAGATAAAATTAATGAAAGAGGGTCTATATATGAAAAGTGACGTGATTCTAAATAAAGTTACTACGATTGAGCGTTGTCTTCAACGAATAGAAGAGGTATATGCCGGAAATCCAGACCACTTGAAAGATTACACAAAACAGGACTCCATCATATTGAATATACAACGTGCATGTGAAGCTTCTATAGATTTAGCGATGCATATTGTTTCAGTCGATAGGCTGGGCCTTCCGCAATCAAGTCGGGAAGCCTTTGATATGTTGGAAGTGCATGGATATATTGATACACCTAGCGCCAAAAGCTTAAAAGCGATGGTAGGCTTTAGAAATATTGCTGTTCATGATTATCAATCCATGAACTTGGATATTTTAGAGGAAATTGTAAAGAATCACCTTGCAGATTTTACTCATTATGCAAAACAGATAATAAAAGGATAGTTCTCACACCATCAATTTAGTCAATGTGTTTCTTATAAGAATAATAACTCTAATATATTCAAAAACCTATAGTAAAGGAGCTTAAAAATGTGGATTTTAGAGAATGGCAGACTAACCCAGACAACCGATACATCCCGAGTGAAATTCAGAACAAATGTAAGCAACTCGATTCTAGATCAATTGAATACATTGGCTACTCAATATGACACACATCCTAATTATTTATTAGAGTCAGGTTTGCAAGTTGTTTTAGAGCAAGAAGTCATCCACTTCGACAAAAATAATCGACCAAAAGATCGCATTCAATATAAAACAACCTATGATAAAGATTTGCTTGGCAGCGTAAAGGAATTTGCAAAAGAAAAGAAACTATACGTCAGTGACTTGTTAGAGTATAGCGTTCAGTTTATTGATTTTAATTCTTTGAAGAAAAGAAGCAACAAACACCGAGTAGAAAAGTTATAGGCTTTAAAAGCCTATTTTTACGGCATTTCATAAAACGCCCCGAACATAATGTATCTTATCGGAAGTTAAATAACTGATCGTTGCTATAGAGTTAATCATCTTCATATTACTCTCGCCTGAATGCTGCGCTTTCACTCCGTTTAAGCATTAGTACGATTCCAAGCTTTATTCCATTGCTTCTGCTATATTCTGTTATCTGCATTTATGCTATTGATACACCTCAACAATGGAAAACAGATTGTAATGATTAGCAAAAAGCATATTTTTTTGGTGTTTTTAGCATTCATTTTACCTTTATATAATCAATATTTAGATTTTTCGTCTCCTTACCTACTCACAGTGTTTGAGAAATCCGCAGTTATTGCTTTTCATTTAACACAAACGTTTAGCAATTTATTCTCGAGATAACAAGATTAATTGGCTTATCATCGATCAACCCCTCCTTCTTATTTGTTTACAAATATTTTGTAAGCATCCATTTTCTCTCAACAAAGTTCAGTGTTTCAACCTCTTAATACGTTATATACTGTTTCACTAAAGTATATTATGTTTACTTCATTCTATTTGTATCCCATACCAGCAGGATAAAAAGAGCCATTGGGCTGTGTTCCTACCATTAAGGTTATAAGTTAAAAAGGCCTTTCTTGATATATCATGCTTTTTAAGCACTCTTTTTACACCGGAACATAATCTCTTCTCTTTTAATTTTTATTTTACTAAAGACCTTACCACACCATTCCCCATTCTTTTTATTTATCCAATTAAGGTATAAATTCATAAAAATAGTAAAGCGTAAGTGTATTGATGTAAACCGTGGGTGATCTAATGTTCAAAAAAACATGTACATAAAAAAACTCGAATTACAAAAAGATAAAACATTGGAAGGTCTTATACAGGCATGCCAAAACTCTTTCGACTTTGTCTCATATAACGCAACAGAAAAAGCCCCATTTCAAATCCACTATGTAAAATCTTTAGTGGATGAAAAACAGATCGACTCTCATATCAGTTCATATACGAAAAGCCCTGAGTTACAAACTCTTATTGATCTTAAACGATTGATTCCTATAGAAGGAACCAAAATCATTCGAAAAATTGAAGAGATCGAACACAATTTGTTGAGTGGTCATGTAATTATTCAAGTTACGAATCATGATAGTGAGGTTCTTTCCATACCTGCCCAACAAAAAGAACAACGATCTGTGGACATACCAGAAAATGAATTTACAGTAATTGGTCCTAAGGAAGCTTTTATCGAATCCCTTGATGTAAACCTTAACTTGATTCGCAAACGTCTTCCAGTTTCTGATTTAGTGATTAAAGAATTTATTGTTGGAAGTATAAGTAAAAGTAGAGTTGCGATCCTTCATATAAATGACATTACGAACCCTCAATTGGTTCAAACTTTAACCGAGCGTATTAATAGACTTGATTATGATGAAATCGTCGATAGCTCCCAAATCAAACAATTGATTTCAGATAATCCGAATACCTATTTCCCACAATTGCTAGAGACGGAACGACCAGAAAGGGTAGCATCTGCTTTAGTTGAAGGTAAAGTAGTCTTCACCATGGAAGGATCTCCTCAAGCGATGATTGGACCTACTAACTTATTAGAGTTCTTCTCTTCTCCAGATGACCATTACATGATGTGGCCCCTATCCATGTTCTTTCGATTAATTCGGTTAGCTGGGGTTTTATTCTCAGTTTTAGCAACTTCTGTTATATCGCAGTAACAACATACCATCATGAGGTTATCCCTGATGTTTTATTAAATACAATGGTTGCTTCGAGGTTGGAGGTTCCTTATCCCCCAATCATAGAAGTAGTCCTACTTGAAATTACTGTTGAACTATTAAGAGAAGCAGGAGCACGGCTTCCAAGTCGCATCGGTCAAACCATTGGCATAGTAGGTGGCATTGTCATAGGAACAGCTGTTGTTGAGGCTTCCCTCGCCAGTAGTGTGCTGCTTATCTTAATAGGACTTACAGCGCTCGCTTCCTTCACCACACCAATTTACCAAATGGGGAGTACGATTCGCATTCTTCGTTTTCCTTTTATTATATTTGCTCAGTGGTTTGGCTTTTTTTGGTATGGCCATATGTTTGGCTATTCACCTTCTTCACTTAATTAAGCTAACATCTTTAGGCTATCCTTACTTATCTCCCCTTTACCCGTTTAGGGTCAAAGACTTTAGAGACGAGATTTTCAGGTTACCAATTCAAAAGCTCGAGAATCGACCAGAGGTGTTACGCCCTCAAAAGAAAAAGCGATTCATTTCAAACTCTAAGAAACATCCGCCTAAAGATATTGAAGAATAAGGAGGCGAAGAAGTGAACACTCAAACTAAAGTTACAAAACAGGTTTCACCGTTTTTTGCTTTTTTTATCGTGACTGTTATGCAGGTAGGTGTAGGTATTTTCACCCTTCCACGCACAATGATTGTAGATGCTGGTCATGATGGTTGGATAGCAATTCTGTTCTCTGCAGTTTTAATTAGCATAATCATTAGGATCATATACGCTACCCTGAACAAGGGAGAAACTATCGTCACTATTCAATGTAAAGTATTTGGAAAAAAATTAGGATCATTTATTAGCCTGTTTTGGGTTTTTTTATTTTAGTCTGTTTGTGCTAATTACCCTGGTTGCATATGTCGAAATTCTTCATGTATGGCTTTTCCCAGATGTCTCACTCTGGGTTTTATATCTTATTTGTATGATACTAGCATATAGCTACACTACATCAGGATTTCGAGCAATTATCGGAGGTAGCTTATTGGCAGTTCTCTTCGTCCTTCCTTTTCTTTTTTTTCAGCCACTTACCTCAGAATCAATTGAACTTTGGCAGTTTGTTCCCTGTATTTGATCATTCGCTCCATGAAATGTGGCAATCAACGAAAACGATGACATTTCAATTTTTAGGATTTGAAGTCCTATTAATAGCTTATCCTTTTATTAAGCAAGCACCACGCTCACATAAATGGGCACAACTTGGTTTGGCTTTTAGCATGGTTATTTACCTAATAGCCTTTATTCTCCCTGTTCTTTACTTTCACGAACGTCACCTTTTGACTATTGAATGGCCAACTTTAACAGTTTGGAAAATGGAATACATCGGAATGTCCATGTGGCTACTTGTTTTATTACCAAATATGGCATTAGGCCTGTGGTCCGCCAGTCGTATTGTTAAACAGACATTTAACTTCTCTCAGCGTCATTCCTTAAGAGCAATTTCTATAGCTTTATTCGGCTGTGCTCTATTATTTACGACTCGAATAGAGATTCAATCTCTTTCTACCTTTACAAATCGTTTAGGATTTTACACGATTTTCATTTACCTCCCTATTTTATGCCTTTTGCAAAGATTTATTTTAAAAAGGAGGCGTCTATAATTTATAAAAATTTATGTATTATCACTATCGTTGTTATTTTATTATTGGTCACAGGTTGTAATCCTCAAAGTCATTACATTGAAGATATCCAATACCTTCAGGCAATGGGATTTGATTATATCGATGGGGAAGTTCAGGCAAACGGAACTACCACCATCTTTATGCCTGATGCAGAAATACCAAAAAGCGAAACTATTAACGTTTCTAGAGAAGATCTAGAAGACCTCTATTCACATATGCAAGCAGAATCCTCTCGTTACATAGATACTAGCCGAAGCCGCGTTCATTTGTTTCATAGTGATTTAGCAATAAATGAAGGGATTTTTGGGGTTATAGACACTATTCAAAGGAACCCCATGATCAATCAAGACTTAAAGGTCGCGATTACAAAGGGACCTACCAAGGATATTTTGAGTGCGGATTATCCTTTTCACCTAACTGTCCACGAATATTTAGTAGAGTTAATTGAATTTAATCAAGCTGAACAACTACCTCAAGCCGATTTTCAAGAGTTTTTGTACCATTATTATGCTGAGGGTGCAGATCCGTTTCTCCCACTATTGGAAAAAGCAGAAAATCATGTAGATGTAGTGGGCATAGCTCTATTCAAAGAAGATAAATATATTGATGAATTAAGTTTAGACAAAACTCATGTTTTCAGGAAGCTTATAAATAAAACTGAAGAAGGGACAGTTAATATCGATATTGATGAAAACCATGGAGTGGCTCTTCATCACCTATCTTCCAGTCCCAATTGGACAATTAAACAAGAAGCTGATGAAATTTATGTCAAAGTAAATGTAAATATTCAAGGGCCTCTGCGAGAAGCAAGAAATATTGATGTATCAAGACCGGAAACAATTCTACAATTGGAAGAATTGGCCGCAAAAGATTTCGAAATGCAGATGAAAGAGATTATATATTTCTTTCAAAAAAATGAGATTGATCCACTCGGTATTGGAGAACGTATAGGTCAAAAAGTGAGAAACTTTGATATTAAAAAGTGGGAAGAAGAAGAATATCCTAATTTAAACGTAGATATAGAAGTTAACTTTACAATTGAAAACACTGGTGCCGTTATCTAAGACTTAACTATGTACTAGATCATAAACAACTTTTTAGCAAAAATAAAAATTTCTAGGCTTTTTAGGTTAGCGATTAACTAATACACAAATAATAAACACCTAATAGACCATGAAGGCAAAATCAATCTAACTTAAAATTATTTTTCCATCCAAAATGAGTGGTGTAACATCTGAGAAGCCGGGGAATCAATCTCTTCACACATTCGACTAAATATTTGTTGATCATTTACTAAGAAAAAAAAATTTCAATTATAATATTGTTTGACTTGAGATCAACTATTATTTCTTTCTTCAGGCTCACCTCCCAGAGTAATTTAATTTCATGAAAATCAAATTTTATAACAAAATTCGAGTGTCCGTTGTTCCATATACTTACAATAACTTTTGATTAAAATTCCATATGTGCTTTTTATCTTTCCCAGTGAATAATTCTTATCAATTTCACAAAGGATACTCTAAAAACGAGAAAGGAGAGGCACAATGGTTTCTATTGATGAAATTAAATCTGTTGCTTCTAACTACTTTTATTGCACAGATGATTTGGTAGTACAAGAACTCCCATTTAAAAACCGAAAAGCATTATTAATTTATTTCAATACAATGACAGATATACAGTGGCTTGAACAGTCCTTTGTAAATGTTATTTCCCAAGAAGAGGCTCACAAAAATAACTTCTCTATAACGGAATGCTTATCAGAGTTTCCTTTAAAGCAACTAAATTCTATTACGGAAGGACTTCCAGACCTCCTAACAGGAAGTTATATAGTAATTGTAGAAAATAAAGATCTACATTACTTTTTAGGTAACGCTCCTAAATCAAACACTCGTTCAATTGAGGAACCTATTAACGATCGAGCACTACGTGGTTCACATGCTGGTTTTATAGAAGATTTAACAACGAATATTAATTTAATTCGTTACCAAGCAAAAATAAAAGAGTTAAATATTAAAAAAAACATACAATTGGAAAGACCCTAAAAAAAGATGTAGCACTGCTATACATAGAAGGCAAGGCTTCCCCTAAATTAATTAAAGGTGTGACTAAGAAGTTATTGTCAATTAAACAAGATTTAATTAGCTCGCCGGGATCCCTAGATGAACTTCTGCAAGATCCAAAAAAATCATTCTTTCCCCAATTACTATACACTGAACGACCAGATACTGTGGTAGGAAATTTGCACGAAGGACGAATAATAATATTAATTGAAGGTAACCCTACAGCATTGATCATGCCAGTATCATTTTTCAGCTTTATGCAATCTACTGATGATTATAACTCGCATTTTGTATTAGGGAGTTTCTTAAGAATTATAAGAACGATTGCATTATTTATTTCAGTGTTTTTTCCTTCTATCTATATATCATTGATTGCTTTTCATTTTGAGATAATTCCACAGCCACTCATTATTTCTGTAAAAAGCTCCTTACAGAATATTCCATATCCCCCTATAATCGAGGCAATGATCATGGAATTTACCATTGAATTAATCAGAGAAGCTGGGATAAGATTGCCCGCACCAATTGGTCAAACAATTGGAATTGTTGGAGGCCTTGTCATTGGAGAAGCTGTAGTAAATGCAGGGCTTGTATCAAATATTATGATCATCGTGGTCGCAATAACAGCTGTTTCCTCATTTGTTATTCCAAACCCCGAAATGAGTTCTGTGATTCGACTGTTAAGATTCCCACTTATGCTAGCAGCGGCGACTTTTGGGCTTATTGGAGTAATTTTATGTACATTTACTATTGTAATGCACCTTGTAAAACTTGAGTCTTTTGGAATGCCTTATTTAAGCCCTGTAGCACCATTTGATCGTAAGAAACTAAAAGATACAGTTATACGTTTTCCGATGTGGTTGCTTGAAAAAGACACTATTTTTACTTCCAATAAATTAAAGACAAAAAAAACAAAAAAAAGTTAATGGGAGGTACGTAAGTGAAGAACTCCACTCTTTTGGGAAGAACACAATTATATTGGTTTTTTGTTCATGCACAAATTGGAGTTGGATTATTCTCCTTATCAAATAGTGTCTATAATTTTGCTAAAACCGACGGGTGGATCTCTTTATTCATAGCCGCTTTAATCGTACAAGCAGTCCTTTATTGCTTATACCGATTAAACAAACGGTTTCCACATGACTCTTTATACATGGTTATTGAGAAAGTATTTGGTAAAGTTTTTAGTAAAATTATTATAGTGATTTTACTAAGTTATTTTATTTTGATTGCTGCACTTGTTCTAAAAGGTTTTTCACAATTAATAGCTATATGGATTTTAAACTTAACCCCAGAACCTATATTCTTAACTCTCTTTTTGTTTGCTTGCCTCTCCTTGTTAATGTCATCACTAACTATAATTGGTAGGGTAATGGTACTTACTGCTCCAATCATTCTTTTAATCCCCATAATTGCAAGTTATGCTTTTGTTTATGGAGATTATTTAAATCTCTTACCTTTAGGACTTGCAGATTCACACGGTATATTTCAAGGTATTTTTGCATCTATGTTTGCAATTAATGGTTTTATTGTAACTTCTGTCGTTTTGCCTTATACAGAGGGTACGCCAAAGCAAAAATACAAAGTAATAACTTTAGCTCATTGGAGTGTTACTATTATTTACATCATTGTATTTTTAACTTCATTACTAACTTTTAGTCATGGTGAAATGAAACTTTTACCTGAACCTTATCTATACATGATTAAGTCCTTTTCCTTAACAGTAATTGAACGCCTTGATTTAATTTTCTTATCGATTTGGTCAATCAGTATTATCACCACATATGTAATTTTTGTTTATTGTGGTGTGATGGGGTTAATGAAGATATTTGGTACAACACGCTATCGATTACTTGCTTTTATAACAGTCATCATTACCGCAGTGCCGAATTTAATGCAGATTTCCACTTATCAATATGAGCATTGGCTAAAATTTATTAATATCCCTAGCGCGTACTTAACCTTTTTATTACCCTTATTTTTATTTATTATCGCCAAACTGCGACGTATTAAGGGGGCAAGTCTATGAGAAAAGTGCTTATTTGCTTCTCAGTACTCTTGTTATTAACCGGTTGCTGGGATCAAAGACTTGTTAAAGATATTAATCTTATCTATTCACAAGCACTTGATCAAACTGATGATGGCTTAATTGAAACCACAATCGTTACAATTGGTGGAGCTCAGATGCAAAGCGGCTCTCAAAGTGAAACATCAACAGAGCCTGCTGTTATTTCAGCCACTGGGTATACGCCACGCGATAGTCGAATGAATTTGGATCGAAAAGTTTCAGGTCAACTATTCACTTCAAAGAACCGAGTAACCTTACTAAGTGAAGCTATTGCTCAAGAAAATATATATTCTGTACTTGATGTTCACTATCGATCACCTCTATCCACCACAAATGCACATATTGCAGTGGTTGAGGGAGAAGCTAAAAAAAGTTTTAAACGTTAAAAACGTAGAAAGCCCCCTTGTGAGCGATTATATAGGTGATTTACTTTATAGTTTAAAAGACAATATGCTTATACCTGACCCTTCATTGGAAGTAGTAATGAGTGATATTTTTGACGAAGGTCTAGACACTGCACTTCCTTTGTTAACAGTTGTTGACGATGAAAGTGTTGCTTTAAAAGGCTTAGCACTGTTTGACCAAGATCAAATGACTGGAAAAATTGATGCAGATCAGACATTAAGACTTTTACTGATGGATAAAAAAAAGAGTAAAACCTCGACGATTTAATATACGTGTTAACGATAATGAAAAAAAATCCAATTGAGAATTACGTTACGGTTGATGTGGAGGAGAAAAAGCGTGATTTAAAAATTATCAAAGAGTTTAATGGGGAGTATTCAGCCAATATTGATTTGACATTAATGTTAAACGTTGTAGAGTACCCTAAAGACACTTTGTATATTGAAGAGCACACAGAAAGGTTAAATGAAGCAATCAAAAACAAATTACAAGTAGAGTGTGAAGAAGTGATACGCTTAATACAAGAAGCAAATTGTGATTACTTTGGAATTGGAAAGCATATTATGGCTTATCATTACGAAGATTGGAAACAGATGGATTGGGAAGAAAAATATCAACAAATGACAATTAATACATCGGTGGAAACCGAGATCATCTATCATGGCATTGTAACTAAGGTTGCTAATAACTTAGTGTGTCATGATATAAATTACTCTCCACACCCAAAATGAAATTTCTTTTTTTTCTCCTCAACAAATTAGTAAATATAAAAGAAAATCAAGCGCTCACTTAGATTTTTTTAAGTCAGCGCTTGATCGATTGATAAAACTTCTCTATCTGCAATCCTAACATTGATATAACAGTCTACTGGCATTATATCTTAAAAAAACTTTTACAGTCAGGTCACTCGCTGCTTACCCGGTGCTTTATGCAGATCTTTTGCTTTCCCAGCTTTCAACAAAAACTATCGACATACTTAGGGAATAGTTTTTCAAGATCTCTAGCAACTCCCAATACCTTATCAAGGTTCACCCCTGTCTCTATACCCATCTCTTCAAAGCCATGTACAAGGTCTTCTGTAGCAATATTTCCACTTGCATTTGGGGCGTAGGGACATCCGCCGATTCCACCTGTTGAGCTATCAAAATCCACCACACCTTCTTCCAAGGCAGTGACAGCATTGGCAAAAGCCATTCCACGCGTGTTGTGCAAATGGATAGAGAAAGTAAAATGAGGGTATACATTCATGAGATGGCGAAGAATTTTTCGCACATTTTTGGGGTTGCCCATTCCAGTTGTGTCAGCCAATGAAACATTTGTAATGCCTAATTGTGCATACTTTGCACAGATTTTTTCATGGCGTTCAATTGGTATTTCTCCTTCATAAGGCATCCAAAGGCCACTGCAATACTACCAGTCATTTTCATATTATAAGTTAAAGCTTTCTCCGCAACACTTCGATATCGTTCTAACGCATCAAAAGTATTAGCATTTGCATTATATAAGCTATGTGAATCACTGCCAGATAGCATGAGCTTTACCTTTTTAATGCCTAAGGCATGCGCTCGTTCCAATCCTCTTTCATTTGGTACAAGAGCTCGAAGGATAACTGGTTGATTCCGATCAATTTCTTTAATAACTTCATCAGCATCTTGTAACTGCGGTACAGCTCTTGGACTTACAAATGACGTTACTTCAAGTTCATGAAATCCGCATTCAACTAATCGATTAATAATCCTTACCTTCGTATCTTTATCAAAAGACGGCATACTTTGAAATCCATCTCTTGGACATACCTCATGAATATTTATTTTCATATTATTGTACCTCCTTAAATAACACCTTGTTGTTTTAAAGCTTGGATTTTATCTTCTTTCAATCCAATCATGTCAGTAAGAATCTCTTCGTTATGTTCACCAAGGTCTGGTCCAACGTTTGTCACTTTTCCTGGTGTTTCTGAAAACTTTGGTACTACACCAGGCATTTTCACGTTACCTAAGCGAGGATGACTCATTTCTATTATATTTTCACGTGCTTTGTAATGAGGATCAGAGAAAATGTCTTCAATACTATTTATCGCACTAATTGGAACACCATACTCATCTAGGTGAGCTAAAAGCTCTTGACGATTCCACAACTTTACCCAATCAGCAACGATACCATTCGTCTCTTCAAATCTCTCTAGGCGTACTGAGTTTGTGTAATAACGTTCGTCCTTAAGCATATCATCTCGATTCATTGCTTTAGCTAAACGGGCAAACGTAGAATCAGAACTTGTGACAAGAACAAGCCAATGACCATCTTTGGTTTGGAACGTTCCCGCTGGACTAGAATGTCCACTTAACCCTGGTGATCGCTCTTTCACGACTTCATTTTGATCGTAATCTGCAACCAGGAATTCCATCATACGAAACATAGACTCATATAAACCAATATCAACGATTTGCCCTTCACCCCCTTGCGCATCTCGATAATATAGCGCTGCACATGCAGCGAACGCTACATACACACCAGTAATATAATCTAACAAAGAAAAAGAAGGGCTAATTGGAGGACGATCCGAGTACCCTTGTAAATACGTATAGCCGCTAAATGCTGTAGCCGGTGTCCCAAAGCCTGCCTTTGGTGAGTACGGCCCTGTCTGTCCATATCCGGTGACACGAATCATTATGACCTTTTCATTATATTGCTTTAATTGTTCATAGCTTAAATTCCATTTCTCCAAAGTTCCAGGTCTGAAATTTTCAATAATTAGATCAGATTCTCTAACTAATTGTTTTAAAATCTTCTGTCCTTCTTCATGATGTAAATCAAGTGTCAATGATTTCTTGTTTCTTGCGAGCCCAGGCCACCGAAGTGGCTCCCCATCTTTAAAAGGACCCATACTACGAAGGGAATCTCCTTTACAGGGCATTTCAACTTTAATTACTTCTGCACCAAAATCTGATAGTAACGTGGCTCCATAGGGTGCAGCAATCATGGTAGATAGATCAAGGATTCGTATACCGACGAGAGGTCCTGAACGTTGCTGAATCATTTAGAGTTCTCCTTCTGTTAACTTTTCTTTTTTTTCTAGCCCATATCTTTTGCACGAGAGGTAGAATAAACAGTAACATTGTAATTACAAACATCGTCGTAAAAATTGGTCGCTCAAAAAGTGATAAGTATTGTCCTTCATAAATCAAGAGTGTCCTTGTCATCTCACCATCAATCGTTGCACCAAGAATAAGACCTAAAAGTACAGCAATCAATGGATAATCAAGCTTACGCATCACAAGAGCAAGAACTGCAAAACCTAATGTTAGTACGACATCTAAATAAATACCTCTTACCGAGAAAGCACCTAGTAACGAGAAAATTGCCACAATAGGTATGATAAGACGCGCAGGGGCCAGTACTAACTTACTGAAATACCAGACAAAAATAAAACCAATAAATAAAAGAAAGAACGCCTGAATAATGTTTCCAATAATAACAGCGTACGTCAGATCCATATGGTCACGAATAAGGTATGGTCCTGGTGTTAAACCATGAATCATAAACGCCGCCATTAACACGGCAGTTGCACTACCTCCTGGTATGCCGAAGGTAAGCATTGTGGCCATGCCTCCTCCTTCTGAAGAGCTGTTGGCAGTTTCTGCAGCAATTAGACCACTGTCTTCTCCTTTCCCGAAATTATCCTTGTTTTTCGAGAAAGTTTGCGCTTGAGAATAGCTAACTAAAGAAGCCACTGTAGCTCCTGCAGCAGGCAAAACTCCAATAAAGATTCCAATGATAATGGAACGTATAGTGTTAACCTTCTGCTTAATAACCAACATGCAACCTTTCACAAAGTCTTTTAAACTTCTCTGAATATGAGTCGTTTTATCACCAACAATGAACTTTTGCTGTACAAGATAGAAAAGTTCAGAGATAGCCAAAAGCCCCATTAAAGCAGGAACAATTTGAATACCTTCATATAATTCAATTTGACCAAATGTCCCTCTTTCACGTCCGTAAGCCGTTGCTCCGATAGACCCTAGAAGTAAACCAAGAAACCCAGCAATGAGTGCTTTGGATAGGTTCCCTTTAATCATGCTAATAATTGAAAGAGCAAAGACAGCAAGCATTAACATTTCAGGTGCTTGAAAAAGTAAGACAAAGTTACCCATTGACTGAATGAGAAAGAAAACGACAATATAACTCACCAAACACCCAATTACAGATGACATGAGACCAGCCCCGAGGCTTCATTCTGCCGCCCTTGTTTCGTCATAGGGTAACCGTCAAGTGTAGTAGCAACAGCACCTGGCGAGCCTGGAATATTAAGCATTACAGCTGTAATGCCGCCTGCATATACAGAACCTGTAAACATTCCCGAAAGAAACATAATGGCATCCAGTGGCTGCATTGTATACGTTAGCGGTAAAGTTAAAGCGATTCCAAGCGCTCCAGATACTCCAGGAACTGCACCGAGAATTACACCGACAACTAAACCTAAAATAATAAATAGGAGTACTTGCCAACTCAGAACAATTTGTAAACCGTCTAGTAAAGCAGGTACATCAATCAAATAAACACCTCCTCATTAAATCAATAATCCAGTTGGAATATTAACTTGTAAAAAAAATACAAAAATTAAGTAAATGATTGATAGAACAACTATTGGAAGTAGTGTCATCTCCCAAACCTTTCTACTTTTTAGATAAAAGTTAAGTCCAATAAAAAAAGAGTATGGTTGATGAAAAAAAAGCCTAAAATTGGGATTGAAATTACATATAGTACCAGTGACAGCAATAGCATTGCTTGCTTACTCGCAATCCAAATCATAAAATCTCGAACAAGCGACGTTCGTCATTGCGAAGGCGTATCATCTTATAAACTGAGAAACTACCTCTTAAAAATATTAAAACCATTAACCCTACGGCTATAACTTCAACTAGTACTCGCTCTTCAGGTTCAGGTAATGACTGTACATCAATGTAATAATAGGCTGTAAATGACCCCACAAACAATAAAAATAGAAATTGTTTCATTTCTGCTGCCATGTCACAAACCACCTATTCAAATAGATTGCGATATTCATTCATCAGTTGAAAAGTATCTTCTAAAAGAACATGTGTATCTTCTTCTGTTATCCAAGTAAAGTACATATCCTGTGTTTCTCCCCATTCGTTAAATTCCTCACTCTTTGCTGCGGACTCTATCGCTTCTGCTAGTATTTCATACCGTTCTGGATATTCTTCTCTAAAACTTGCTTTCACTTGAGCAAAACGGCGGTTAGAGATAACAGGCATCTCACTATTTATACCCATTTCGTCGAGTTCTTCATTGATGAGAGGAATTTCTGGACGCTGCTCATAAGGCTCATCAGAGAAGACTGCCAAAGCACGTAAATCATCTCCCCACCTGCAATTGTTCCTTCAACATCCGATGCCATGAAATCTACTTCTCCGCCTAGTAAAGCTGTTCTTATTTCTGCCCCACCGTCGTAAGGGATGTCCCTAACTTCTAAACCCAATTCATTCGATAATATTTTAATAGAAGTATCTGACCAAGAAGATGAAATCATAGAATAACTTAGAGTATTTGGATTCTGCTCAATGTCTAGGAGTAAATCTTCTAACGTTTGATATTCAGAGTCACTAGGCACCCATATAGCAATTGGCGATTCATGAATGATTCCCATATAATCAAAATCCTCGAATTCATAAGACGCTCCACGTAGAATAGTTGCTTCAAAGTGAGGGTGCGAGTTATAAATGAAGTATGTTCCATCGTTTGAATCTTGTTGAAAATGGCTTGTTGCACCAATAGCACTTGCACCACCCTCGCGATTGTCAACAAGAATTCTTACACCCAACTCTTCTCCCATTACAGAAGCTAATGCCCTTGCTTGTCGGTCAGCAGTACCTCCAGTCGGAAAAGGAACCACCATTGTAATTTCTTCATCGGGCCATGTAGACGATTGAGCATCAGAATCCGCACTTTCATTACAAGCAGACAATAAAAGTATTGTACACAGAATTACTAAATGATTTTTCTTAAACATTATTTAACCTCCTTATAGTTGATAACTTTTATATTTTTTTAAGTAATCATCTAACCCGCCTTCTTCAAAGATTCGAATCATTATGTCAGGCATCACAGTCCCTTGATATTCTTCTTTGGTAGTAAGATTAAGAACCGTTCCTTGTGAGAGATTAACCTCAACAGAGTCCCCTTTTTCTATCTTGTGATTGGGTACTTCAATAACCGGCATACCCACATTCACTGAGTTTCTAAAAAAATATCCTTGCAAAAGAACGAGCAATAATAATTGAAATCCCTTTTGATTTAATCGCGAGTGGAGCTTGTTCTCTTGAGGATCCACAACCGAAATTCTCCCCTACAACAAGGATGTCACCATTTTTGGCTTTTTTTTGAGAATCCAGGATCCAAATCTTCAAGTACATGTTCTGCAAAACTTGAATAATCTAATGTTTTAGTATACTTCCCAGGAATAATTCTATCGGTATCAATATTATCAATTTTATATACATGTGTGTTTCCTATATATTTCATAATTAAAGTGATCCTTTCTTTTCATAAGTAATCTCGCCATAAATCATTGTTTGGGCGACAACACTAGGCGAACTTAAATATACATTTGCTTTTGGATTCCCCATTCTGCCTGGAAAGTTACGATTAGTAGATGAAATGACATTTTCTCCATTCCCTGGTACCCCCATATGTGTACCTACGCACGGACCACATCCAGAAGTTAAAAATGTCGCGCCCGAATTCATTAAAATTTGTGCCGTACCATCTGACATAGCATCATGAAACACTTTTCTAGATGCTGGGGCAATTAGTAGTCTAGTACCCTTTTTAATCTTCTTCCCTTCCAATACTCGAGCAGCCATTTGCAAGTCTTCAAGTTTTCCATTTGTACAACTACCGATAAATCCTTGATGAATTGTTGTTCCAACGAGGTCTTTTATATTTACCACGTGGTCTGGTGAATGAGGGACGGAAACTTGAGGCTGAAGGATTGAAGCATCGATTTCGTGAATGCTATCATAAACAGCATCTTCATCCGCAATGATACGCTCGAATGGTTCGGACCATTTTAAATTTTCAGTATCTACTATTCCTGCTTTCGCCCCCATTTCTATAGACATATTTGCAAGTGTCATTCTACTTGAAAGTGACATAGAACGAACTGCTGTCCCAGTGAACTCGATTGCTTTATAGGTCGCTCCCGAAATTCCTAGCTTACCAACAATATGTAAAATAATATCTTTACTCGAGACATCTTCAGGTAATTGACCATTTATTTCTATCTTTATTGTCTCCGGAACCTTAACCCATGTCTGACCAGTTAACCATACACCAGCCAAATCCGTAGAGCCTACTCCAGTAGCAAATGCGCCTAGTGCTCCATAAGTTACAGTGTGAGAATCTGCTCCCAGCACGACTTGACCTGGTTGTACATGATGATTGTCAACCATCAGCTGGTGACAGATCCCTTCCCCCACATCATAAAGTCGAATATTCTGTTTCTTTGCAAAGTCACGCATTGATTGATGTAAGTTCGCTATCCTTTCATTAGGTGCAGGTGATGCGTGATCAATTACAAGTGTGATGGATTCAGGATTTACAACCTGCTCTCCACCCATTTCCTTAAAACTCTTCATAGCGATAGGAGCAGTGGCATCCGTTGCCATAGTTGAATCCACATTAATAATAGTCATCTCTCCAGCATAAACTGATTTCTTACTATGATTGGAAATAATCTTCTCAATAACTGTTTTTCCCATGTTGTACCTCCAACTTTTTATGTCCCATTTTATTTGAAATTTCGCTTGTTGCCTTTTTAACTTTTTCAATCATATTCTGTTCCATTTCTTCATCGAGCCTACCAGCATGCCCTGATATAGTTAGAGCAGCAATCATGGTATCGTTTGCATCAAATATTGGTGAAGATATTGAATAAGCACCCATTACACGATCATTTTTACTTACAGCTACTCGTTGTTCTTTAAAATAATTTAGCTCCTTGTAATAAATGGAGCGGTCAATTTCTTTATTATGTTCTTTTTCCCATTCTTGAATTACTTCTTCAGTAAAATTCCGATCAGAATAAGCAAGAAATATCTTGCCAGACGCCCCTTTAACAAGCGGGTAATGAATGCCTAATCGAACGTAATGAGTTAAATCTTGTGTGCCATCTAGCTTATCAATACATATACGTCGATTAGCTTGTAGAATATTTAAACTAACAGATTCTCCCAGTTCCTGAGAAAGCGCTTTCAGGTTTTTCATTGCAGCTTGCCGTACATTTAAAGATTCCGTTACAATCTGTGCAAACCTGATAAAAGGAAAGCCTAACTTGTATTCTCCCTGATCAGTTTTTTTCAATTAGCCCTTTTGTTATTAGTGTGTTAAGTAAACGAAAAACTGTTGGTCGTTTCAAACCTGTTCTTTCTATGAAATCTTTCATAGTTAAGGTAGGCTCCGAAGTAGTAAAGCAGAAAAGCAAATCCATTGCTCGATCAACCGATTGTACTAATTCCTTTTCTGTCATTTGTATTCGCCCTTTCTATGTCCATAATGCGGTCATTAAGTTCATAATACGGATTCTTTTTGTTATCTTAATGAAATCGTTATTTAATGTCAAGAGCTTGTTCAAACAATATTTTAAAACTCTTTGAAACAGCTACTAATTGAATATCATTATTAATAATTTGCACAATAAATTCACATACTATTTTTCTATGTCTTTTTGTTAAGAAATTAAATTAAGTTTAAATTTAAAAAGTAAAAAGATAAGACCTTTGATAAAAGTTATCTTAAACTTAATAAAAACAGAAAATTCAGTTATTTAATGGTGATTAAATGGTATTATCTTGGTTTACCACACTTATAAAACAAACATAGCTATTTAAAATACGGATTTATATCCTCATAAATGAAAATTCAATCTGTTAACGTATCAAATTACCTTGTTTCGATTAGCCGAATTCAAACAACGAAAGTAGATCGATCAGACACGGACAATTCGTCTCCAAACTGTCCGTGTCTGTGTGCCTGGGTTGTGCAATACCTGAAAAGGACTGGCCTCTTAGATGAATATATCGATCGTTGCATCGCTATTCGTGGAATTTAAAAAACAAATACATGACAACAGTAGATATAGCTTAAAACTAGATCAACGAGGAATAGTGAAAAACTTATGGTTCTATTTATAAAGTAAGGCAGAACACTCATGACTTCAGTCGTGAGTGTTCTGCCTTGAGGTCTTGAATTACCGGACACCGGAGTTTTATTCCATTCATAGTATACTTGTCATAAGAATATACATTTTCAGAACGTACATTCGCCTCGATATTAAAAGTCGAAGCTGATGCGCAGCCGTTGGTGTAGACCTTGGCATAACCGACTTCGCCATTCTTTCGAGCAGACTAAAAATCGACAACAATTGCTTCACAAAGGCGATGCGACAAAAGCTCGCTCGTGAGCAACGCAAATTATCACATCGAGCCATATGTAGCGAGATCCCGTTACACATGGCGAAAAACTACCAAAAGCAAAAGCGAAGCGTCGCTCGGCTCCATGAAAAAGTCGTTCAGCAACGAAACGACTTTTTGCATAATCTATCACCGAACTCATCCAAACCACGATGTGATTGTTGTGGTATTGTGGAAGACCTTCATACAAAAGGGATGCTTCGCAACCGTAAGCTGGCTTCTGCCATAGTAACGCCTTCTGGTCAACGTTTGTCACACAGCTCACGTACAAAGCCAACTGGTATGGGAAAACGATCATTAAGGTTGATCGCTAGTTCCCATCCTCACAGATCTATTCGAACTTGGCCATCGACATCACGACTGAAACATCAGCGCAGCCGTTAACATCCTTCAAAGGACTTAGAACAGCTGGACCTGCGGGGATCGCCTAGTCATGAATGAAACCCGCTGTCCAACATCCATCATGCTCGGTCAAGGTTTTTGCTTCTAGGAATCTCGGTACTTTTACTTTAGTGCCGAGTAGTTCAAACTCGCTCATCTGATTTAGAACCCTAGAGTTATTCTCTTATACTTAAAACTTTACCTTCCTCCATTTAAACTTCACCTAAAAATCTAGAGCGTTAAGCGCCTCATGAACATTTCGATATATTCTATATGATCTTATATTATGACCGAATCGAATAACCATACTAGCTAAATCAGATCTAACCCCAGTAATTATAGGCTCAATGCCTAACAATTCTAGTGATGAAGCTATATTGAAGCAACGTTCAATCACTTCATTATTTAGACGATACACTCCTGAAAAATCAAGAATTATAGTTGAAATAGACTGCTCTTTAATCATTGGAATTACATGATTGTAGATGTTCTCTGTATGACCCTCTGTTATTTCCCCAATAAGTGGCAAAACATTAACAAACTCTCTTACAGGAACTAGGGGTGTAGATACTTTAACGATTTCTCTTCTCATAATTTCAAGAGTTTCTTCGTTCTTACTATTATAATTATCAATAGAATCTATAATTGCTTGATCAAAAATTTGAATCGTTTTGTCCATAAGTATATGGCTGTTTTTTTGTAGAAACATTATTTTCATAACATTCCTCTTGTATGTAATGCAAAAGCTCAGAGCGATAAATCGTCAGTAACTCTACCATTGAACTTAAAGCTACATTCATTTCTGCTACTTGATTTTTAGGATCATAATCTAGGTTATTACTGCTTTCATTTACTCCTGAAAACTTTATAAGCTCACGCTTTATTTTTTTTATTAGTTTTTCTAACAATGTATAATGAATTTCAACAATGTCACCTTTAAAAAGGTGAGAATCGTCAATCTTACTTTTAGTATTTTTGAGTAGTTTTATCGTTAGGCTATCAACATTTTGAAATATGCTGTTAGATATTTCTGTAAGCTCTTTTGATCGTCCCAATTAATACCTACCGTCCTTTTTATCAAAAGTCTCAACCACATCAATACCCCCTTTTTTATCAACATAAACATCTTTACGTAACTTTATTCTTAATTTACTAAAACGTTGATATTTATTTATCAAATTCTCTTTATAATAATTCAATCAAACCTTTTTTAAAATAACCTTAAATTGCCTGCCTATCTTCGTGGAGATATTCTCTCGAATAGACTTTATGGTAACCCTAACAGCTGAATGGAAAATACTTTAATAAGTTAGGAACACCCTTACAAAAGCCAATGACAACATTCTCTTAGTCATTGAGGTTTATAAACCTAAGCTCTATTCATTAATAAGTACACATATTAAAAGACTGTTGAAAGGTACTATTTCAACAGTCTAGGATGAAAGGGGATGGTATACTTTTTCCCATATTAAAATTCCTTAAACCTTTTACATTAAAAATAATTAATTGAAATTTGTATAATTTATACAAAAAAAAGAAATCGATTAGTATATTCTTTTTATACTAGAATTTTTTTTCTTTAAATGTTGGTCGCGGTTCGAGAGGTTTTATAGGTTCTATGCGGTTACCGAGAAATTCTGGTCTTGCCTTTGCGTCACCAAAAGGTTTCTTTAATTTATTATAAATAGAGTTATACACAAAGAATACATTACTCCTAGGTAAAGGAGATATATTCCCCGCAGATCCATGCATAATATTACTTTCAAAAAAGAGTACCATACCCGCTTTGCCTGTTGCAGGAGCTATTTGTTGTCCATCCTTCTAAATTAAAAATTCAAACTACTTCAGGTATACCTAACTCTTGTTTCTGCAAGGATTTATTATAATTCTTATCCGGTGTTTCACCCGCACAAGAAACATACCATTTATGTGAACCAGGTATTAGCATTAATGGGCCGTTATATTCGTGATTATCCGTTAATGTGATAGACCAGCTAACAGCTCGGGGGCGTGGCATTCCGTCCTCCACATGCTAAGTTTCAAAATCAGAGTGTCAATAGAATTTTTTTTCCATGGTATCCAGGTTTAAAATTAATTCGAGATTGGTGTATATATACCTCACTGCCAACCAGTTGTTGAGCAGCTTTAACCAAGTAATCATTTGTTGCTAGTTTACTGAAAAAGTCACTATTTTTATGAATTTCAAAAACTGATCTATCTTCTTCCCCATTGGGTTCAAGTATTACATTATCTGCTCGTTTTCCCTTTTCTTCCTCTAAAGTTTGATGTAATTGCTAATCATTGTATCGATTTCATTTTTCGAGACAACTCATCCATAATTAAAAAGCCATTTTTTTCATATAAGTCAATGTCTGAAGAATTGAGAGGACCTTCAAATTTCCCACGATTATAAATGATTGGGTCTTCTCTTTTAATTACTTTTGTTTCATCAGATAAGCGTGATGGGTAATAATCTGTAATCATAAAGATTCCTCCATTCAGTTAAAAGTGTATAATTTGAGGACTCAAAAAAATTATTCCTCAGACTTAATAGTGATTAAACATTTAGATTCCTTAAATTATAATACTAATTATTTGATATTATTTATTAAATCTTTTATATAATTACTAGTGGACAATACATTATTTATAAAAAAATATCTAATTAGAGGCGATATATATGTTTGGAATTACTGATATACCACGTTTACTCATGTCTGCTTTAATAATATTACCTATTGTAATGATAATTCGAGAGAGTGGCTATTATTTAGTGGCAACTTTGTTAGGAGCAACAAATAAAAAAAATGACAATTGGGTGTGGCCCAATATTACTTAAAACTAAAACATTAGAGGTTAGAAAATATTTTTTTATGAACAGTTGGGTAGAATATGACGAAATTCGGCCGATAGTAAATTTTGGCATGGGTTAATATACTCTGCACCAATTATTAGTATGCTCGCAGTTGCCACTTTAATTAATTTCTTAGTAGGACAAAATGTGTTACCAGCAAATACATTTTGGGATATATTCTTATTCTACTTATTTTTTTATATATTGTTCGATGTAGTACCTGTCTATAATGCAGACGGTCAACCCACAAATGGACGAGCAATTTTTGATTTAATTTGGCATGGAGAATCATCTGATTTTGTTAAACCTGACGCGAATACTGAGAGTAAATCTATGCAACATATATCAAGTTATGAAGATGGCCTAGAAACAACCACTAATGCTCAAGCTGAAACAATAGCCAACATGAATAGAGATCAAAGAAACCGAGGAGATCACACTAGACCCGAGACATCATCAGAACATGATAATAGCACTTATACAGACGCACAAAATAAGACGATTCGAAACCGTAATCGGGATATGAAAGAAAGAGATGATCACAAATCCTTTTAATTAAAAATGCATTGTTTAACTATATAAATATATACCTTTCATACAAAAAACTTGCATTTAGAAGCAAGTTTTTGTATGAAAGGTGTATAGTAATTTTTACAGTGTACCACTACTGAAATTTTATTTTTAGAAAAAAAGCTTCTTTACAAAAGTTACAATATGCATAACATTGTTCAGAAATTAACTTTTTTTACGTATTCTTCGTTGTTTAAAAACTCTCTTTTTGTTTCAACAATACATTTATGTGAGCATTTGTCATTAATAAATCGGGTTTTATGAATTTTTTTTATGTCGTGATCAATTAGATAATTACTCACACAATTGACCTCCTTATATAAAATTAAAAATAAATCAATACTAAAAACTTTACTTAGCTTAATTTTATATAGAATATATCCCGGTCTCTCTAAGCATTATTAATGATTAAAATATACCAAAATGAAAGAATTTTTACTATTGAACTCCTTACAAACCGTACTATTATCACCTGTTTTTAGTAATAAATTCATTTTAGCTATTTATAGGCACCCTACAAATAAACTAAAAATCTAATTTAAACATTAGTTATTAGGAACTATTTTTGAAGGAAGAAGCAGCAAACCATTATATGGCTTACTGCTTCTTCCTTCAAGATAGATGTTGCCTGATGTAAATTAAATTTAAGAATTCTCTAGTTTATGTATTCCAAAGCTGTTTTTACATTTCTATAAATGATAAAACCGGAGAATATCACAACTAATTGAACCGTTGGTTAGGCATTTCTGGTCGAAGATCAGTTACTTAGTTAGGAACGAGATGATATTATAGCGCCTTTCTTATTGTAAATACAAATAAAAATTTAACCAAAATCGACCGTGAATTAAGTATGAAACCAAGTTAAAGTTTTATTAATATGGATTCAAATGACCAAAAAATTCATCGAATACGAACAGAAAGCCGAAAGACTTTACATTGGTACGTCTCTTATTAAAGTTGTACTTTGCATTCGTAATAACTTCCCCCACTCATTCTTCCACCAATCGATTATTGGATATCAAAGGAAAGAAATAAACCACGAGATTTATTAGCATTAACCTGTTTAAACTCTAATGCAGAGATCACAGTTGGCATATCAACAATGGTCTTAATTAAAGGTAATTATTATCGGCTAGCAAATTACTAGTTTTTTTATTTTATAAATTATCGATTACTTAAATGCATATTGGACCTATCAATTTCATTTAATCATCTACCCAATTGATAGTCGAATTGTAACTTGAATTTTATGCAGTTACTTTGTTTCACAACGCATAGCGAATTCTTCGTAAGGCCCTCGCACTTATGAAAGCATTGATTTAATACAAAAGCGAAACTTTTGTAAGGCTATGAATAACTCTAAAAAAAATTAACTTATATAAAATGACTTCTGTTATGATAAACATAGATACTTTTATAATAGCATTTCGTAACATTCCGCGATAATTTTTTTAAGCTTATGAAAACTTCGCAATGACCTTACGAATCGAGGTTGTGAAAAGAACGCGAAATTATTATAACCCTACGAAAGGTTGTGAACGTATATGGATGATGTAGAAGTTTTAAGAACATACACCCTAAAACAAATTGAAAAAAAAGTATAATATTAAAAGCTCTACAATACGAACTTGGGAAGATAAATATGATTTATTGGTTTTGCCGCGTGATCAAGAAAATCATCGGTACTTAACTAACGACGATGTCGATAACATACTACAAATAAAACAATATCGCGATGAGGGTCACTCAATTCCTACAATAAAACAGTTACTCGAAGAGGAAAAAGGCAGCAGGAAAGTGTCTAAAAGTGACAATGAGAGCAACAACCCTGCACCTATACTAGAAAGTAAAGATCAATTGGGAACATTTCTTTCTACCAAACTTAATGAAATTGCAAAAGCAAACCAAACATTTACAAGAGAATTATTAGAAAAAAAAGATCAACCGTTACTTAGAAGATCACAAACAAGAAGTAATTAACATACAAATAAGATCAGAAATTATTAGAAATGAACTCCGAATAGAGGCTTTGAAAAACTGGAAAGAAAAACCTGAAGAAGAACGCTATTATATTAATAAGAGATTCTTTATGACGTCTTATCAAGAAAAAACAGATGATAAAGAGATCTTTGTTAACCAATATATCGCTTCTAACCTTCCTTCAAGGTTAGAAGAAAATCATTTCAGTGACTTCAATGAGATTGAATGATCAATTAAAAATAACCAGGCCTGGTTATTTTGTTTAAAAGTAAGAATATACAATATTTCAACGACAGTCTTTGTATATAGAATCAATATGTACGGTGTGAAATTTCGACCGCATTCCCTCGTCACAAAATCTCTTATTTGTGAATTTCCGATATACATAGCGATAACTTCCGGTTTGTAAGTTCCACATCATCATTAATGAACATAGGGAAGATATGAATATATTCCATGTCCTCTTACAATCCCCTAGCTTATCTACCTGATTTGTGGAAAGATTGTCAAGATGAATTCAGGCTTCTTAACGCTAATTCATTACGCACAACTTCATGACGTTCTTCTTCCCTGTAATTTTTTTATAAAACGCCTGTAGTTTTATTTATGTATTAAATAGATGCACACCATTCTCTAGCTAGTCGCATGATCTCTTCGAAAACGATCTTATCTTTGCCTACTGTATCTTCTTAGATGATGCTTTAATTGTATCCCTTTGTATTTTCCTTTGATCTTGGCTATTTATAGCAATTTTCTTCTTCTCTTCCGTTTAAAACTCCCTCAAACTTGTACGCAGTCATTCTTTCCTTAACAAAATTTAATTGGTTAGACCTATATCAGTACAAACAACTTTCCAGGTCTTGAACCCTCCTCTTCCCAACCTTGATTCTTCACATCAATCATTTGATTTTAACTAAATTTGATCAATGCTATATTTTGAACCTTTGATTACAAAACTTATAAAAAATAATGTCGGGCGGAACCGAGACGGTCGGATGGATTTTATCGAATACAGGTTAATGTCGGACGGACGGTTTGTGAGGTTAGTTTTCGTTGGACGAGGTTATTATTGCTGTTATAATGGGGTTTATAAGTCTAAATGCGTTATGTCGGTCGACAAAGACGGCGGCCGGTAATTTTAAAAAACGGAGGGTGAGTTAATTTGGACGATAAGATATTGTATCGAATGAAAGATATTGTCAATGAAATGAATCTACCTCGAAGTACAATAACAGATTGGTTGAGCGATTTTCATATGTATATTCCAATACATCGTAATGGTTCAAGGAAATTATATAAGCGTGAAACAATAGATGTCCTCAGAGCAATACATGAATATCGTACAATGGAGATAGACAAACAGGAAATTATGTACAGACTCAAAGAGCGCTTTCCAATAGTTTTAGATGATGAAGATGATCGAGAAGCAGTAATAAAACATTTGGATCATATTCATTCAACTGACCAGGCGCATCCTGACTTGATGAATTTTATGCGACTTCAAGCAACAACAGTACGAGATCTACAAAAGGAACAAATTAAACTAAATGAGGTACTAGAAGAGCAAGAAAAAACTATTGCTTCATTAACTAATGAACAAGGGGACCATACTGCTAACTTGAACATTTTGGAAAATCGTATTAAAGAAATGGAAGATAAACATAGCAGGGAATATCAATCACTCAAGACCGAACTGGAAACAGAAAAGAATAAAACATGGTTGCAAAAGCTTCTCGGAAAGTGAATCATTCTCAAAAATCCTCTTATTATCCTCTATAAGGACAATAAGAGGATTTAAAATAGCGGAAATTTAATTTCCGAGGCTTATTATCCTTATTTTGTCCTTATTAAATACTTTTAAGTGATAAAAAGAGGACAATTACTTGCTAGAAAAGGAAAATCATGGCATTATTAAATTAATAAAATACTAATTGGAGGTTGACGAGATGACCACAACTAAAAATACTACAAAAGGTAACTCTAAAGGAGTTCAACCTAAATATAACCGTGTAATAGGGATTGATATTGGCAACGGGCTACTCAATATCCGCTCAGTGACTAATGAAGGGCGAAATTATTCACTTACATTACCAAGTGCCTTTGCATTTTACAAAGATGTAGGTGCGGCTGTATCAAACAAAGAATTAGATGTTAGCAAATTTGAAATTGAAGGTTCTGAGTATGCGTGGGGAGAAGAAATCAAGAAGATCTCGAAATTACAGTATAGTTATGGTCATGAAAATCGTTATCGTACGGATGCTTACAGTGTAATGGCAAAGATTGCTTTGGCTCGTGCTTATATGGACCTGGGAATTAAGCAAAATGATAAAGTATTAATCGTTACAGGGGTTCCATCTGGAGAAACCGGAACAATGCGTGAACATGAAATTGAAGCAGCATTCCTTGGCAAAGATGTAGACGATCCAGAATCAAAACCAGTCATACATGATGTAGTTGTTGATGGAAATCAAATTTATTTTAAAGTCGATGCTGTTAAAGTCTTACCACAGGCATTAAGTACAGTGCTTGGACGCTATTTAGATTTAGAAGGCATGGTAGAAGATGATGACTATGAAGAGATGAAAGTTGCTGTTATTGACATAGGTGGCGGTACAACGGATTTGGACATCGTGGACAACCTTCGACGTCTTAATGAGTACCAAAGCATCCCTAGAGGCTTTAGAGACGTCTATAACGCAATACGTGAGCAAATCACACATGATTTACCTGGACATCAAGTATCCGACTATAAATTACTCGATGTGCTCGAAGAGGGGAAAGAAAAAAAAGAGTATATTTATCTACATCAAAACGAGTTGATGGCGTTAATTTTACGAATACATTCAACCGTACTGTTCGTGAAATATCAATGGAAATCCAGGAATTGGTGACTTCAACTTGGAAAGATCACAGCGACATAGACGAAGTTCTGTTAGTCGGTGGTGGTGCTCACCATTTTGAACAACACATCACTAGAATCATTACGGGAATTACCATCCCAGATAATAACGGTAGTTCGAACGTAGAAGGCTACTATCGTTACGGAATTTATAAAATCAGCGAGGATGATGAATAATGGGTACGTATCGTTTGCCGCTTGATGATAAAATGGACAAAGATATTATTGAATGGCTTGATGGAATCTCTAACGGCCGTAAAGCCGAGATTGTAAGACAAGCTCTGCGCACTTACATTCAGGAATCCAATGCAGCCAACAGTTACTATATTAATCGTTTTCAAAGTGGTACGATTGATACATCAAGCACAACTGAAGTAACTAACACTATTCAGCAACCAAAACAAGATGAACCAGAACAATTAAAAAAAAGGAAACGACCAAAGTTAAATTTTTAAGAAAAGCCTCTTTTTAGGGGCTTTTTCTTTGCCCATAAATGAATATATCCAAAAACCAATTCATATAGTTCACTATGAACTCATTTCACGGTTTCACGGTTTCACCGTTTCATCATTTCATCATTTCACCAAGAAATCGTGAAACCATTTCCGGGGATAAATCATATTTTCAGGAGGTTTTGACGTTGAAAAAGGTAAAAGTAGAAGTAGCAAGAAAAGAGCGCTCCGATAAAAAAAACTCGAGTAAATGCTGCACTCGATCAAGATACTCATGAAAAACTTAAGAAATTGGCTATTAGTTGTGATATGCCAAAAACAATTCTTGCTGCTCACATGATTGGTTTTGTTTTAAATCATCCAGATCTAATCAAGTTTTATCAAGATCAATTCAATACCGATGATCAGTACCGTATTCGTCCTATTAATCAAGGAGGAAAAATCTATTATTAATTAATCCAATAATTCTTTGCAGTCTTACCGATTTTTCGATATTGCTTATAACATGGAATACAAAGTTTAAATGTTGATTTTGACGCTTCTTTATTACCGCAATGTTTACATTTCATATTGATCCCTCCCGTCTATTTAACATCATTGTTGACCAAAACACAGTTATATATTCAATAATCGATAAATTCATATAATTATTTTTTCTTAATAACAGTGCTTTTTCATGATTAACAAGGTTAGTTAAATAGAAATTGTTCTTTATAAACCAATACATCATCTAATTTTTTTTAAAAAAAAGATAACTCGGAGATCTATACAAATGCTTTTAGATATTGCGCGCTAGGTAACTTGTCGCTATCTGGTAAAACATACTTGTTTAATCGACAGTCCAATTCGTTCGGCAAGCACCTTTTGTAAATAATAAAGGTTCTATATAAAAGAAGAGCACTTAATACAGTTTCTCTCCTGATCAAACCTGCTTGTGCATTATGGAGTCAATTTTTATATTAATCGTCTCAGTGTTCCTTAACATTTTTTCTTTCAGCGTAAGCTCCGATGTATTGTTCATTTTCCCATCGTTCATTCTTCGTACGATAGGGAGAGATGATATAACGGCATAAAAACACTCGAGTTTTTATGCTTCTGGAACGTTTGAAACACATCGCCACATTTTAATAGCATTGACTGTTGACCTTTAATAAATCCGTGGCTTGAGCAACACAATCGAGGTTTTACCCTGATCTTTAAACGACAGTGCTTAATTGCATTAGCCTTACTTTGAGTAACAGTCATTCGATTGTTAATTACTAGATATTATTTTGTATTTATATATTTTTATATAGTTAGATGTCTACTGTATTACAACCATATAGTGATTCAACAAGAAAAGATTCATTGCTGTGGTTGATGCCATAATGTAACGATTAACAGGAATCATTGATTGGTGGTAGTTATATTAATGTCGTAGCTTTTCTTTTAACAAACAAAGAACTCTAGAAGGCTATATGAACATTTAAGTACCTCTTTTGAATGGTTTGAAAATAATACGATGCATCAAATGATTTTGGAATAAGGATAAGATGATCATGCGAGAAGAATTCAATGATACAATTAAAGATTGTCGAGGATCATTCAAGCTTGGTTTTAAGAAGTTTTAATTAGCATATGATAAAGTTAAAAAAATTTGTGGTCATTATAAGTAGTTCGATACGTTTGATATAACAACTAATACATTCATTAATCATAAATTAAATAGAAATTACTACAAAGATTAATTCAATAGTTATAACAGTAATTATAACAGAGATTAGTAAATTAAAAAAACTCTCGTAACCATTGATATAACTGGGTTATAAGCTTTAGCTTCTCATGAAAAATATGATTGTTTATGAAAAAAAACTTTTTAGGGATGAAATTTTTCTTCTTCCTAAAGTTTTTTTTATACCTTTATTTATAAAGAATATTTGTGAATGATTTTTCTTAGATTGAGTATGAAATAATTATGATTATTGATTAATTAATTCTATTGAGCATGAAAAAATCTTTTTGTGGATAATTTCCTATAATTTCAAGGTATTAAAACGTACACTAAACTTCAATATTAGTAGAAAATACAACTGTATATGGTTTTTTTTCATCATGTGAATAAAAAAATGGTCATCTCATCGTCTTAAATTGTGATTGACTCGTAGTTATACACAGCGCGATCGACAATGGTTATGCTTACTAGTAGAGAATTTCACTAATTGATCCATTGAATGTAATGGATTGTTGAAGGATAGAAGGCATAAAGAATCACCAATGCACGACAAATAAGCCTACTAATCGTAGGCAAAAATGCAGTATTTGATTATAGGTGGTTATATTTACGCAATAAGTGATTGTGATCGTAATATGCGAATTTGTGTACGAATATAGCCACCAGGGTTAACGATGGAAACACCTTTTCCAATCGCTTGATCCATGATGTTCAGTGCTTTTGAAACTTCATATGGTGAGTATTCAAAACAAAAATGCACATATGTATTGATTTCTTGCTCCGTGGCTTTGTAATGTTGCATTTGCTTTTCTAGAACCTTTGACAATCCACTCTTGAAGTCTTTTTCACGTTGCACCTTGACTTTCTGGCCATCAAAATCTTCATTAACCGAAACATATACATGTCCATTAATGTAAGAGGTATCGAATGCAGAAGTCTCCGTTTGAGTAATTTCAGTAAGCTTTCGATGGAAATGAGTGTATTTTGGTAGCATTAATTTTAAGTCATGCTTAGTTATTCGAGACGGTTCAATAGGTTGAGTAGGGTTGTAGCGTTCTTGAGCTTTGGCGTTATCAGTCACAAGGTAATAACGAATGTGCGTTCTTAATGAATTTACATTCAACTCCACTAATTCTTTAAAACCGATCCAAGGCATCCAAAAATATCCCCCTTCTTTATGGTAATTTTGGTAATTTGGAAGGAGAACATTAATATGTCCTTTGCCACAGTTTGATAAAGTGATTAAGCCTAATTCAGATAGGCGCTTATTACTATATTCAACCGTTTTAGTTGTACATTTAAGTTTAGCCGCAACTTCTTTTACATTCACTTTTTCAACAATACCATCTTTGCCCATTTGATGTACAGGTAAGAAATGATAGATAAGGTATGTTAGGATGGCGTATTTCGGTAAACGGACGTGACCTTTTATCAAATCTGCAGAATCAACTTCTTTCTCTGCAAATGCTGCCTTATATTGATTCATGTTGCGGTTGTTCTTAAGCTGTTGTTGGATACGTTTCATCTCTGCTTGTAGTCGATCTTCAGACACACGTAGCTTGGATTCGTTGCTTACACTAGTGGTTTTAGATATAGATGCCCCAGAAAACTCAAAAACATTCGTATTGTTCTTATGAGAAGAATGGACATACGTCTCCACCTTGTCATAGAAGTTACGTAAAACTCCTTTACCAATCTTTCCTAGTTCGCGTACTTGCATTTATATCACCACCATAGTTTGTCTGAAAGTAGGGTTGTTTCTGGTTTATAGTCAAATATTGAAATTAGTATAGCAAGATCTTCTAAATGAGTAAAAAGTACGCAAAACTTCGCCCAAGTTCCTGTAACCCTTGAAATATCAACGTTTGAAAAAGTACGCAAAACTTCGCCCAAGTTAAGGAACCCTTCTATAATAGGGTTTTCAAAGGTATGCATATTTGGAATTCACGATTTTAGCTCAAAAAAAGTACGCAAAACTTCGCCCAAGCTGCTAAAAAGTACGCAGAATATCGCCCAAGTTCAAAAAAGTACGCAAAACTTCGCCCAAGCTGTTAAAAAGTACGCAGAATATCGTCCAAGTGAAAAAAAAAGTACGCAAAACTTCGCCCAAGTTTTGAAAAAAAAATTTCGTTTTTAAGTAGATTTATAGAAAAATGAGTGTTTTTGCTAAAAAGTACGCAGAATATCGCCCAAGGTGAAAAAAAAGTACGCAAAACTTCGCCCAAGTTCAAAAAAGTACGCAAAACTTCGCCCAAGTTAATGCTTATGTATAATAACTTTTGTATAAGATTAAGTGGAATTAATAATTGAGGTTAATGAGGTAATCGTTTGCTTCTTTTTATAAGAAAGAGATACTAGGGTTCAGCCAACTTATTTAGGAAGATCGATAATATGAAAAAACCTTGGTTGGCTGGATTATTGTCACTTATTTATGTGGTAATCAATACACGTTAATTTAATGATGAAATGGCTGAGGAATTGACTGAGGAATTGTTGATAAGGTATTCAATACTATGATTTATATAAAAACAAACGAATAACACTTAATTTCTTGCATTTCTTAATGTTTATGCTGTAACTTCAGATCAAGGCGAGGGGAGCATACATAAACTTTAGTTTTTTTGAAGTAAATCTTGATGATTCAGAAACTGTCGATTTCATTCTATCTCAGATATCTGAAGAATTGGTGTCGTCACAGTTAAGCAAAGTGAGGTCGACGCTTTTTAGTATCGGATCAACAGTTAGAGTTATTTACCACTATGATAAAGCTTTTTTCAACTAGAAGATGTAATGTCTAACGACCTTGAAGGTGAGAATGACAATAAATAATTTAAAAATGCGCAAGACAGGCTAAAAACCTGCTTACGCATTTTAAAGTGTAGTTACTGTACATTCACTATAACCCAGACACGATAGCTGTCACAGCTGATTTAAAGATAATGACCATTAAGTTTCACAGTTTCAAAAGCCCCTTAATTAGTGTATAAAAGTCAAATCAGTTTTGCTTTAAGTGTGAGTAGAATAAGAGGACTCTATTGTAACTTAATTGGTCCTAGATCAGCCAACTCCATATCAGTGATTGGTAAGAATTTCACGTAAAATACATCTTGTACTCTTCTGTAATCTTTAATACAGATATTGTTCCCAATAATCTCTTGTAAAGCCATTTCAATTATGCCCATATTTGTTTCTTGATTTCGCGTGTTAAATGTAATTCTCCGATTAAAGAAACCATAGTCATATTGTTGCTCTTCGTCTAAAGCAATACTCTCTTGACTGTATTCAGCGAAACGCTCTTTTTGTAGGATAAATACAATGCTTCTTGAGACATTGTTTGATAAACCCTGAAGCATTTCACTATATATTTTAGTTGTTTGTCGTTCTACGAATTGTTGATGAACGTAGCTGTTGATCGTAATCTCTGCTATTTCGGTGCTATCTTCATCATAATACTCTACTTTGTCTAGGAATCCGAATACAGCTGTTTCTTTACCTTCTTGGACCAAACGAAAAGTTAAAGAACGAAGTTTTGCTAAACGGTTTCTCATGTTTTGATAATATCTGCTGCTTTTACGTTGGCCATGAACGTCTCGAACTAGTTCACCAAGTTTCACTGTAATGATTCTTGTTTTGAGGAAGTTTGTTGAACGGTGGTTGATGATTGCACCGAAGACCTCTCGATCTATCGGGTCCATGGCACGTTGGACGTCAAGTTCTAATGAACCTTGAGAACCGAACAAAATTTGAAAAGATTCATTTTGTTCAAAGTCTCTCTCACTAAGCAATTCCAGTTGTTCACCACCTTGATCAACTAATGTTTGTGATCGTTTATAAGTAATTTTTTTTGGGGTACTTACTGGATTTGTAATATAAGCATCTGGCTCTTCTGAGATAAGCCCTTTTATTCCTCCTGGATATGAGGTTAAGATTTCTGTTATTTCAACGATTAGATCTGATTCAAGTACAGCCTTTACTTGATAATCATGCTTTTCACGAATGTACCTGTAGTCAGACATTTTTTTAGAAGGATCTTTAGCCCAAGCTTCAATCTCTTCCAAAATTTTCATGGTCGCTTCTTCAACAGTTAATGAGTGAAATTGTTTCTTAAATTCATTACTACCAAACCGTTGCATGTATAAGTTCATATTATCTATATCTGCTAGAATTTCAGTTCGTTTCTTAGTAGGGTTTTTAATTTGATTTCTAAGTGACGTTAACCACCTACGTTTCTTTTTTTTGTCGGCTGTTATTAATCACTTTTGATTTTAAATCTTTAGCGTATTTGTCAGTCATGGAGGGATTTTGATGGACAGTAAAGTTTTCTTGGATAATTCTCTCGATATAAGTGGTCAGAGACACATGATGATATTCATGGAAAAGAGCAATGAAATCTTCTCCTAATTGATGAGGTATCGTCTCTTTAATAAATTTTTCTGGAATAATTAGCTCTCCCATTACTTCACCACCTTAAAGGCAATTATATCAAAATTAATTTTTCAAAGATATAATTTATGTACATGTGTACATAAAAGCTAATTAGTATGTGGAATTAGGGGAGGGTTTTAGTGTGTGAAGGGAGCTTACAATATAAAAAGTCTCTTTTCAATGTAATTTATTTAATCATTGAATGAATAAAGAATGATGGAAGTGTCAACGTTAACTTGCTAAGGAATATCAAAACTATAAGGACTTTGAGAAGTGATGAAATTAGAAATAGAAGACGACTTAGAACTGACGAACTTGTTGGAGTTGTCAGCACTAAGTCGTTAAGATTAGTGAATATTCTTATGATTGATACCTTATAACAAATTAATTTTTAAATTACATACCAGCTTCATATTGGAGACGCTTAGACAGCTCTCTAAACTGCTCTTCATCAAACCCTGGCGCATATTCTTCAGGAACATGCTCAAGATCAGGAATCTTTCCGCCTTCTGGTAGTTCATCAACGACTTCTAACTGTCCTTCTGGTCCAATTGGAGCTGGGCCTTTCCAAATTCGATCCAATAAATTATAGTCGTTATCACTAAATCGATAGATTTTTCGATGAATTCCTTTTGCCTCATACTTTTGTGCGTGCTTAAATTTAGAGTTATCTAGATCAGGAACTGGCAACATCTTCATCATATTCACACCAGTTATCTCTTCTAGTGCTTTTGCATATGCAATAGCATGTGTAGAACCACGAACTAATAAATATCCCGTGAGTTCACGAGCAGTCTCATTATCGGTCATTTGATATACTCTCATTTTATGATTCTAGCCCCACACTCTAAATAAAAGTTGTGTAACAAATCATTGACTAAATTACCACTTGAAAATACATTATCTCCACTCCATGGTCTGCCAGTAGAATCAACGGGAAGTGCGTTTTGTCCTCCTGCAATGAAATTGAACTTATTATCGAACCCCATTACCGGTGCAAGTGGCGTATCATCTGGATTTGTACTCCCATTCCCTACAGAACCATCTAAGTTCAAATTAATTGTATTTGCTACAAGCTCCACATGACCAAGTTCTTCTGCAGTTATATTAGCAATAATATCGTAAAATGGTCTTAATTTTTTTTTACTTCTAAAATTAAATGACTGAAAAAGGTAATTGTTTAGCGTCGACATTTCCCCGAACTTACCACCTAATAATTCTTGAATTACACCTGCAGCTTCTGGATCTGGTTTATTCGGTTCTGGAAGATCAATTTGAAGTCGATCAATACGTTTAAACATAAAATACCCCTTTTGAATAATTATTGAAAGCTAAGACTGGCTTTAGTCTGTGGAGCTACAATAGCTCTAGTTCTGGAACAAAAGATTAAATTTCCGATAAAAAAAGTTTGGGGAAGCATTGATAGTTTCTTAAAATCTATTTTATTAGTAATCATTCCTCCTTTAAAAGGCTTTTGAATTTTATACCCATTTATTCTTTCAACAAAACTAAAAATTCAAATTATAGCAAACGTGGAAGAATGATTATTTATTGAAGTGAAAATAGAGTTGAGATTATTACTTTCTCTGAAAACACTAATCAGAAAGTTTATTCTCAGCTTAATTCGGGAAGCGTAAAATGTTTAATCCTCTTATAAAAGGAATTAGGATCAAGAAATACACATGCGCATTGAAGTCTAAGTCATAGAATTTCTATTATATTTTTCCATTAGGATGCAACCCTCATTTAATTTTTTCAAGTAATCAAGATAGGAGATCATTACAGCATGAAAAACAGGTTTCTATAATTGATCATAATATATTTTTACCTTCTTTAATCATCATAATTATAGTGAGTACTTTATTTTCGCTATATACTGTACAATCGATGGAACTTTTAGAAACTGTTTTTAATTCTATAGTCACTTCATTTAAGTGGGGGTATCTTTGGTACGCCTTGCTAATCATTGTAGCTGCTCTCTATATGTCATTTTCAAAATACGGTAATGTCGTATTAGGCGATCCATCTGATAAACCTAGGTTTACCTTGTTTGAATATGCATCCATACTTATTGCAATGGGGGTCGGGGCTACATTAATGCGTACTGGCCTAGTTCAATGGAGCGAGGTAGCAATCGACCCTCCATTTGGATTAGAAACAGGTTCCTCAGAGGCCATACTAGCAGGTAACTCATACAGCATGTTTTTATGGAGTTTTCAAACGTTTGCTGTTTTCGTGATGGTTGCTCCAGCTATGGGATATATTTTACATGTTCGAAAAAAGTCAAAGATGCGTATTTCTGAGGTTTGTCGCGTAATTTTTGGGGATCGTTTTACTGATGGAATTGGCGGGAAATTGTTAGATATTTTATTTATGGTAAGTATTTTAGCAGGAGCAGCAGTAACTTTAGGACTTGGAACTCCCATTGTCACCTATAATTTAGCGGCCTTGTTAAATATTGACGTGACGTTTTGGTTTACTATGATCGTTACATTGGTATGGGTTACTATCTTTACGATTAGTGCTTACGTAGGGATTGAAAAAGGTATTAAGAAATTAAGTACTTTAAATATGTACTTAGCAGGCTTGTTTGCGTTATTCATATTAATCATAGGACCCGGTGTGTTTATTTTGAATTTCTTTACTGATTCTGTACGATACTTAGTATCGAATTACTTTAATTTCTCACTGTATACCAATTCACTCAATCCGGAAAGTGGAACACACATTGAAAGTCATACTGTATTCTGGTTTGCTTACAATGCTACGTGGGCAATGCTACATGGCGTGTTTGCTGCTGTAGTTTCGCAAGGTAGGACAATTAAAGAGATGATCTTAACTTACCTTTTAGCACCTACATTACTTGCTTGGATCGCTACTGGTATTCTTGGAGGACTTAGCGTCCACAGCTATGTAAGTGGTGAGGTTCCCGTCTTAGATATTGTTCAGTCCGAAGGGTTAGAAGCAGCAATCCCAGAAGTCCTATTATCACTACCAATCTCCTCTGTAGTTCTTATTGTCTTTGTCATCATAGCTACAATTTTTTTTAGCAACAACATTAGATTCTACCACTTATACGATTGCATCTTATACGACGAATAAAGATATGAGTAAACAAGCACCACCAAAAAATGTGCGAGTGATTGTAGCAGCTGTTATTACTGTTCTTGCATTATCGTTAATGAATATTGGTGGTTTAGCTCCATTAGAAGTTCTCTCTGGACTAATGGGTATCCCAATAATTATTATTCAATTTCTGACGATCTTTGCGGCGAAGAAAATGATGGATGAAGATCAAGCATGGCAGTTCAACATAAGGAAAAAATAGTGGAAAGTAAGAAAGTCTTGTAAAAGGGTTTCAGTGACAACAAATTTAATAAAAATTTCAATTATCTAATCGGTTAGTGAGTAGAGCGTGTGTTAAATCACGCTCTTTTTGTCAAAAGCAATTACCTCCATAAGAGTAATTGACTTTTATAGATTTTATTTTCTTATCCATAACTATGTATCAAAATATATGTAAACAATAATATCAGAAAATTATTGTTATTTTCTAAAATATAAAAGTACAATGGTGATTTTTTTCATTATGGTAAATTTTACTTTAGTTATTATATTGCTAACGATGATGCACCAGTCGTGAGAAAATTAATTGATGCTGGTCGTTTGTCTACAACCGGTTCCGTTCGACCTGACAACAATCATATAAAGAAACGGGCAAAGGACTGATTTACACAACGTGTGCGAATCAGTTACCGAAACTCAAAGACAAGTATCTTTTTCTGAACGACGTTGACAGTAGCGCCTTGCAAAAGTCGGTGCGGTCGCTTGCCAATGCGTATTACCGATTCTTCAAAAAGCAAGGAAAGTACCCACGGTTCAAGAGTAAGCGAAACACTGTAAGTTACAAACACAGTCACGTGCAACCGAATTAAGCTACCTAAACTCGACTTGGTGAAGATTCGAGGGAGCCGCCACATTCAAGGAAGGATCGTTGCGGCCACAATTACTCGCAAAGCCAACGGTCGCTTTTACGTAGCTTTAAAAGTCGAAGCCGATGTGCAACCGTTGCCAACCACCGGTCAAGCCATCGGTGTAGACCTTGGCATAACCGACTTCGCCATTCTTTCGAGTGGACTAAAGATCGACAACAATCGCTTTACAAAGGCGATGCGACAAAAGCTCACTCATGAGCAACGCATTATCTCGTCGAGCCAAAGGAGCGAAGCGCCTTAAAACTCCTTTGCATATGGCGAAAAACTCTCAAAAGCAAAAGCGAATCGTCGCCCGGCTCCATGAGAAAGTATCTCATCAATGAAATGAATTTTTACATAAGTTATCCACTGATTTCATCAAATACCACGATGTGATCGTTGTGGAAGAACTCCATGCTAAAGGAATGCTTCGTAACCGTAAATTAGCTTCATCGATAAGTTACGTCTCTTGGTTAACTTTTTATCACAGCTCAAGTACAAAGCGAACTGGTACGGAAAAGCGATCGTTAAAGTAGACCACTGGTTCCCGTCCTCTCAGATCTGTTCTAGTCTGTTCTAGCTGTGGCCGTCGCGATAGCAAAAAGAGATTAACGGTCCGTGAGTGGTCTTGCCCTAAATGCCATGCCTATCACGACAGAGATATCAGCGGCTGTTAACATCCTCCAAGAAGGACTCAGAACGGCAGGAGCTTTGGGAATCGCTTAGATATGAACGAAACCCGCTGTCGAGTATCCATCATGCTCGTTCAAGGTTTGTGCTTCTATGGAGATAATCTTCTTCATTAGTAGCTTCTGCTTTTGGAGTAGGATAATTAACAGATGATATTATATAATTCGAATACTAAGGTTGGGTCAAAACCCTTTTTAATAATTAATGATTCATGTCAAATAAGATACTTGGATAGTACATTCACCATAAAAAAAAGTAGAAAAATCTCTAACAACATATTAAATTTATATCATCTCTATCCCTATGCACTAACCATTACCGATTTTTTTATTGCAAGATGATTTCCCACAAAAATAGACCTTCGTTGGTCTATTGTGGGAATTTATAGCAACCTTTATAAATATATAATGTATGAACAGAAGAATTGTTTTTCTTGATTTTAGGTAGACTAGAAAAAAAGCCATTTTAGATAATGATTTTAACTTGGTGTTATGTTTCTACGAGGATAGTTAGTTAGATTCATTAAAGCTAGATGTGTCGTTTATTATGGAAAGTATTACAAAAAACAAATTAGAGGCTGGAAAAAAGTATTTTGAGAATAAGAAAACCGCACTTATTTATTACTCTACAGTTAGAATAAGTGCGGTTTTTTTCTATTATAAGACTTTAAAAGCTGTAATATTTAACTTTAATGTTGGTAACTTTAGTTCTTCCTAGCTTCTTACTGTGACAAACAGTGGATAATACAATTAGAAGTTTTATTAGGGAATAGACTTCTGTTTTGTTTTTGTTTAGTAATTAAAATTTTAAGATTTTGGTTTATTGTGTTTAAGGCTAATTTTACATGGGTACTAATAAAATAATTAAAAATTATTTAATAGTGAGGAGAGGTTATAAAATGGGTAAAAGAGGAGAAGAGCGTTCACAGGAACAAAATAAAGAATATGGTCGTCAAGGAAAGTACGCAAAAGGAAATCAATCAGAAGAGAAAGATAAAAGTAACAAAGACTCTTAAGCCTTTATTAAGAGAGGAGATAATAATAATGCCCAGGGTGAAATTCACAGTTGGAAAGAAGAACCTATTTTAGACTTTTATAAAAGTTATGATGAAGTTTCTCAAACCGTTAGCTCTTTAGACGATACTCTATCAAACAATAGCTTTGTTTCTTACACAGATTCTAACAATACACAGGTGTTAGTTCGCTCCGACAACATTACGCATATTCATGTATGTGAAAATTAACAATGAGATTAGTTTTCAAGTAAAAATATAAGATTTCTTATTGTAATATATCACCAGAAATTACAATAGACTTAATATTGAATTAAATAGTCTAAAACTTATTTTATTCTAAAGGAGCTTTACGTTGAGTAAACCTATATTTAACGACTATAAAGACGAGAATTTAGCATTAGAAGCTGTTCAGAAAATGAAAGCTAAGTACTCGTCTACGTGTATTTATGTTATTAATCCTCAACCTCTAGATTATCAGAAAATGGGTAGTGAAGAATACGGTCTTCCAGAGAAAAATGTTAATTATGGTAAGAGTCAGCACGAATTTCAGTCTAGGTTAATAGAGTGTGGATTTAAGGCTCAAGAAGTAACTCAAATGGAGAGAGAAATTGAGCCTGGAACTATATTAGTTATTGTATGTGCATAGTTACGTTAAAAAGGATTTGATCAATAGAGCAGTACAAAGGAGTAAGAGTTGATATATGTTTTGGACCGTTATTATTCTTCTCTTGATTTTATGGATACTAGGATTTCTGGGAGAGGTGGGTGGAGGGTTTGTACACACTCTGCTTGGCATAGCACTAATTTTATTTGTTATTCAGGTTATAATACGCAAAAGATAACATCTAAATTAATAGATCTCGAAAAAAGACAATCAATAGTTTAATTATAACTATTGATTGTCTTTTTAAGTATAGCAACACCACGTTGTTTAATAAAGTAGTTTATTGCTTATAGAGATGGGGTAAGAAGTTACGAAAACTGTATATAGAGAGAGGGTTTAATTAACTATGCACAATGAAATGATAAACTTATCCAATATTATATTTCATAATGGTGACGATCTAACGCTACGACTACTCGAAAAGGCTAAAGTTGAAATCGATGATAATACTTTCTTTGATAAAGATGACTTTATTAAGCATCACTATAAGCTGTTAGAACACCTTATAAAAAAAATAAAGTTTGAGCTTATAAAATCCACAGGAAAAAGTAGTGAATTAAACCTAGATTATGACCCAAAAAATCAAATTGCAGATATGGATGTACCATTAAGTTTTATGGTAGAGTTGCTGATTAGCTATCGTTCAGAACTTTTACATTACATACAAGAGAAGTCCTATGGCAATAATGTCTCTACTAAGACATGCCAAATACTTATGCATAAAACAATTCAAATATTTGATCAAGCTGTTATAGATTCTATAGATAATTATGACAGTAAGAATCAAGGGGCTCTTGCTACTATGAAGAAAGAAATTGTTAAGGTATCTACACCTCTGGTACCGGTGGGAGAGAACGTTTCTGTTCTTCCCTTAATTGGAGAGATAACAGAAGATCACACAGTGAATATTTATGATCATGTTATTCCAGCTATTAAAGAGCAGTCAATACCAATAGTAATTCTTGATTTTTCAGGTGTATATCGCCTTAATAATGAGGTAATAAAGCGATGCTTCGACATTGCCAAGTTACTAGAGTTGTTAGGAATTGAGCCAATTATTACTGGCATTAGACCTGACTTATCACAAATGGCTGTTCAAGCGGGCTTTAGTATAAAATCGTATCAAATATATCGAAATGTGAATGAAGCACTTAAAGTCATTGCTTGATTTCTGAATATGTTTATTGTTTGTCAGTTTTATGGGGTTTGCCTTTCACTTGATTTTCCAGTAGTCTAATCTTGGTATATTTATATGGTGGCTGGTATGTTTTACTATTATCGACGTATTAAGAAAATATGTTATAAGTGCTATAATTAAGGTGTGTCATTTGCTCGCAATGGTCGAGCGATTACCCCGTTACCTAACCGGACGGGGTTTTTTATATGACGGTTTGTCAATCTAAGTGCAACAGTTCATGTTGAAAAGCCTCGTGCGCCGTTTTCCAATTTAAACATTTGCGTGGGCGTCCATTAATTAAACGAAGGGCATTCTCCATTTCTCCCTCAGATACAAGACTTAAATCATATGCTTTCGGAAAGAACTCGCGCAGAAGGCCATTGGCATTCTCATTACTCCCACGTTGCCAAGACGAGTAAGCATCTGCGAAATAAATGCGTAGAGCTTGCATACGTTACTGCCGTCCGGAGCTCTGAAAACAGCGACCGTGGATCGAGGAAAAGAATTTGCGTGCTATTCAAGGATCGAAACCGATCTCCCACTTTAATCGCTGACTCCATAGAAGCTGCCGTACGATTCGGCATCTTAAAGATGATATACCAACGTGTCTTGCGCTCAATAAACGTAGCCATACAACCTTTACTTTTTCCGCGGCTCGAGACGACCGTATCGAGTTCCCAATGACCAAATGTTTCACGTTTTCGAATGTCTTTCGGTCGCTTTTGAATGGTCGTACCGATGTTAAAGCGCCCACGTGTTTCTTTCGGTTTCTGACGTTTCCCTTTGTGGCGCAGGACGCGAATATTACGTTCGAGAAACCCTTGATAAAGCCATCTGTACAAGGTCTTGAAAGATAACGTTTTAAAAAAAATAGACGATTTACAATCTGCTCTGGAGACCACGTTTGATCTAGCTTTTCTTGTATAATCCGAGCGAGCTCAGGACTCCACTTCCCATCAGGGCGACAAGCTAGGCGCCGCTTATGAGCGATGTCTTGTGCAATCTCAGAACGGTATTCTTGAGTAACGACAGTATTGCGACGAAGCTCCCTTGATATCGTAGAAGGACTTCTTCTTAGTTCATCGGAGATTTTCCGAATCGAGTATCCTATTTTCTGTAGCGTATCAATACGCGCTCGTTCAAATGTGGTAAGATGTTGATAGCTCATGACAAAGCCTCCGTAGGTGTATTTGTGTGGTTACAATCCATCTTACACAAGGCTGTCATGAGCTGTCTTTATTTTTAGGTGTTGCACTTGATTTTACAATTCGTCATATAAAAAAAGGCGCATTCAGTAGAATGCGCTCAATGAGAGAAGAACTCGTAACCCTTTTTAGGTATTAGATAGTATATTAAATTAATTTATTTTTATACATGGCGGTTTGTCAATCTAAGTGAAACAGCTCTTATTGAAAGTCATTTAGTTTTCAAATTTTAATAATTACGTTGGGGTTATAAAATAATTGGAAAGCATCTTCTACTCCTCTCTCAAATGCTCATTATTTCCGCGTTGCCATGACTAATGAGCATCTGAAAAATAGCTCTGTAGTGGGGATCAGCTTCTATACTGGGATTGCATAAATTCTTTTCATCCATCCACTAGCACTATTTTCTACGCTCCTGGTTATGTAAGCTTTTAAACACAGGTTCCATATAAGCTACAGCACGGTTCTGCAACGAGAACTACCTGTCCCCACTTAATGTCTTTGACATTTAGCATGGGGTCTACAAGAGTCGTTGTTACTTTCCCTAGCTGTCTTAGTTAGTCTGCTTTTTCCAAGATTTTTTGATTCTACTTACTTGCTTTGTATCAAGCGCAAGTCTTCTGCTTTGATGCTTAAGGTAGCAATAGCATCGCGATCGAGCGATACGCAAAAGGGCAGTTGTAAAACTTTGAAGACACAGCCATCTATCAAAATAGATTGAAAATTATAACGTATCTTTGTGTCACATATAAAAACACGCCTCAATTAAAATGAGGCGTGTTCAACCATAATTCCATTACGTAAGGCTGCTAAGAGAGAGGCATTTATAGAATGCCCAAGAGTAAAAGTAACTATACATTAAAAATTAGTGGAGGGATTTGGAGGTGTCTAAGTATCAACGGGAGGATTAGACGTTGCCCTCCACAGTCAAAGTATATGAGTAATAAATATAAATGTGAAAGGCACGCTCGAAAGAACGTGCCTAAGAAATTAATACAGGTCTATGGAAGAACCTTGATAATACGGTTTCCAAGTTAAATTAGCTTATACCGATTAATTGAAATTTTCTTGGCATCAGGAAAAATAACATTTATTTTAAGCGGGAATAATGGTTCGATATTGGCTTTACATGATTAGTATTGAACTGAATTAGATAAAGAAAACACGCCAAGGAGTCAAGGCGTGTCAACTAAATATCATAACCTAGGATTATCTCGTTAGAGACATTTTTAGTATGTGGAATAAGATATTAAATATGCAAATAAAGTACGATTCGTAGTGGGACATGTTAAAAGAGATATAATCACATGCGGATCGGATTAGACAAATAGAAAATGAATGTTCATGAATTAAATTTTTATGAAATAATAATTTTGGCGGAGGGTTCGCAGCATCTAAGTCCCTAAGAGGTGTTAGACGGCACCCTCCAAAATCATTATATGCGATTAAATTATAGATATGAAACAAACACCTCAAATGCGTGTGTCTGAGGGAAGCCTAAGAAAGTTTATGCGTGCATAAAAAAACCAAGTACTACTCTAAAGCTGCTTATGTAGGAACTGTTACCATATAGTCATCGGAAACAGGTGCAAACACTTATTCATACTCCGAAAATTTCACTGATAATTATCGCTAACGGCAATTATCTTTTTGTAGATCATGAGGGGATAATAAAAATTTTTATGGAAACAGTAATGTCGTGTGCAATTATGAAAGGTGGCACAACAAATGGACTTACTTAGGAGGATTAAAATGGGAATAATGAGTGGCAACCCCCAAGATGAACCCATGCACTATGGTGAGGTATTTAGTACGTGGAATTACGTAATGGCAACAAATGGTGCGATTGGTAAATATCAAATGTTAACTAATCACGTCGGCGATGATGATTTGAAAAAGTTACTTCAAGAGTCTGTAGAGAAAGCTCAAGAAGAAGTAAAGAAAGTTGAGGAACTCCTAAAAGAGAATGGAATTGCACTTCCTCCCGCAACACCGGAGCCTCCTAAAGCAGATCTTAATGACATCCCAGCAGGAGCTCGTTTTCAGGATGCTGCAGTTTCTGCAGCGACTACAGCAGAAATGGCTGCAGTTAGTAACTTGCAGTACAATTATTGGACAATCTATTCGTGAAGACATTGCCATGATGTTCGGTCAGTTCCATATGGACAAAGCCGCTTTAGGTGCAAAATTTCTTAAGTTAAATAAGGAAAAAGGTTGGTTAATTCCTCCACCACTTCATCACAGTAAACTACATGATGATGAGTAAAGCTCATTAGTTAGGGTTTTTAGAGAACCAATAAGTCAGATGATTTATTGGTTTTCTCATACTTTTAATCTAAATGTGATATGAAAAGGGGCTTTATATGTTTTATTACAAGGAAGAATTAATTAATATTGTCAAACCAGATAAACCTGATCCTGCAGCAGCAAAAGTTCTTCAAGAAATACTTGGTGGTCATTATGGTGAAATGCGAACAATGATGCAATATTTCTTTCAAAGTTCTAACTTTAGAGGGAAGGAAAAACAATATAAGGATCTACTCAAAGGTGTTTTTCTTGAAGAAATCGCTCATGTGGAACTTGTGCAAAATACAATTAATGCATTACTGGATGAATCGGGTGAAGCCGGTGTTGGAAATCAAGGTTCTAATCAAGCTCCATTAGACAGCGCCTTAAAAGATGCTAATCCCCATCATTATATTATAGGAGCTCAGTCATCGTTGCCTGTAGATGCTTCTGGGAACTTGGAATGGGGAATGCTCATGGGTTTATAATCATGGAAATTTGATTGCAGATCTGTTGGACAATATCGTGCTTGAATCAACTGGAGTTTTGCAAAAAACTCGAATATATGAAATGAGCTCTAACGCAACTTTTAGAGAAACATTGGCTTTTCTTATTGTTCGAGATAATGCTCATCAAAATGCTTTCGCTAAAGCGTTGGAATCACTGGGAGTAGAGTGGGGCAAGATATTTCCAATACCTAATTATGATATTAACAAATATCCTGAATGTAAGAAGTTTATTGATATGGGCTATCATAATACTCAATTTAACTTTAGGCTTGACGAAACTCGTATGGGTGAAATTCTTCAGGGCCTTACACCAAGTCGTAACGGAGGCGAATTTACAGTCAGCTCTCCACCAAATGGCTTTCCTATGCCAGAAATGTCTGAAATGCCTAATGAGCACAGTCCAGGTCTTAAAGATATGAATGAATAAGTATCGTTTATACTGATTCTATGATTTAAAACCTCAGTAAATATTTACTGGGGTTTATTTGTAAGGTGAGTTCAAACCTTTGAAAAAAGCACGCCTCATCAAGGGACGTGTCAAAGCTTATACATTTATGTGGGATTAATGTAATTGTTAAAGGCACGTTCAAAAGAACGTGCCCGCAGAGTTAATACAGGTTCATGGATGAACCTTATTAATATGAAGCCCGGATTGAATTAAAATATAACAATTCATTAAAAATTTATTTACAACAAGCAGGATGAAAAACATATTCTGCTTTATAATGAATTAATAAATAAAACCATCCAAGAAACGTAAGTGATCTTTAGAGAAGCCTCTAAGAAGCTTCTCGTTCATTTTTTAGTAGTAAATTCGTTGATTTACAGAATGATACACAATCACTTCGTTGATTTTGCTCTCTTTCTTATTCAATACATAACGTTGAACGTTTTTGGGATTAAGTTGCTCATGTAAAATTAGTTTGTTTAACGCACTCTGACTAGCCGATAGAAAGACTTTAATCCGATCAAAGCCTTCTTCTTGAATCAACCTTTCAATATCAATTTTTGCCTTACCAGGATTAACTCGAAGCGTCGCATAGTCTGTTGTGATCTTTTTAAAGCCCTGTTCTTCCATCAAAGTTAAGATCTTTAATCGAAAGCCATCATACTGTTGTTGTAGAAGGACTTTCTTTTGGCTAAGTTGGATATATCTTTGAATCAATGCTTCATTTCGTGTGATGTGGTCAAAACTTTTAAAGTAATTATTAAGACGTGCTTTAACGAGCCTTTTTGGGTAGACCTCTAGATGCGGTGTATTCGAGACCAAGTGTGATACATGACGCCCTGTGACCGTTTGATACGCCACATCATCAAAAAGAAGAGCGTAATTGGTCAATCGTAAATTTCGCAAGTCCTTCACGAATGCCTGATCATATTTCTTATAATCACGATTGTGAAACTCTTGAACATAATACTCCCCAGTTTGAAGATAACTCTTACCTGAGATCCGTAATCGCTCAATTAAAATCTTCTTTAAGATTTCTAAATCTCTGGTTATAGTTTTGTATTCAATAAAAATGGAGGCTTCAAAAAAAGCGGGTAATGTCTTGCTTTAAATTATTTTCTGCTTGAAGCTGCTCCTCAAAATTCAAGTACATCGTTTGTAGCGCTGCGTCCTCATTTTCTGATTCTGTTAATGTTCGTTTGAACTTTATTTTAAACTCCGTACTCATTAGATGATGCAAAACGTTGTTGTCCCCGATGAATTTCCGAACACATGCAGGAGTGGGGTAGTCACGCCAACGTATCGCAATCTTGCCATCTTCCTCATCAACCTTTAGCCCTTGTCTCCCAATGTAAGGGAAGTTCTCCAACAACGATAATTTAATGGCTTGTACGTTCATCGAATTACCAAGTCTACGATAAACATATTAATAAATGCTAAAACCGCTAGCACAAGAATCCATAGTTCGTTCGTCGTCAATTTATTTCTCCGTTTCGCAACCTTATTCTTTTTCATAACTTCTCCCTTCCACAATCCCTGTCGCCGAAGCGGCACAAAGGATTTGTGCCGCTTCATTCACCTGAGCGGGAAGGCATTATTTTTTTAACTTTAGAACCGATAAATGTATCTCATCACAGAGTCAACATAGAGGTATTTTCGTTCATTCCTTCGTCTGCTATCTGACCGTTTATATATTTGTTCATTCATATTGTTCACCTGTAGGCAATGGCTAATGCTTCAAGCGTCCTACTTGCTTGTAGTGCCGGATGAGAAGAACGGCCATTAACGTATGCTCATTCTCACTCTGATAATCCTGTAGTAAGCTCTTGATTGAAGCACGAACTTCGATCGCCCATGGCTCCTTCGAGGTTTCGATGTGAAGGTATTCGTGCATCGTTTCACTGTAAATATTTGGAATCTCACTGGATTCAACTTGCGCGTGAATTGCCGACATCATATCAAGGTTTAGAACATGGCTAAGGAGAATTTTGCTGAGTAACAAACGTTTTTGGCCAAGACAGTAGTCATCCCATTCCTTTTCGATTTGGGTAAATTGTTGTTTAAACGCTTCATAATCCACTTTTAAGTGTCGTTTCTCGATCTTTTCTAATTGTTTTGGCGATAACTTTTCAGCTTTGTGAAGTTTTCGCTTCGTGTATTTTTTTCGAACTTCTTCATATGGTTTGTTTGATAAATGGGCCTCTAGATCGTATACATAGCCGCTTTCATTGCATAACCAACACCTAAACACATGCATCTCGGCATTAATGGAGAATTTGTATTTGCGACGGTTGTTCGCATCTCCATGGCAAAACGGACATTTGGCTTCAACTTGTACCTTATATGCTGTACGCGGGTTGATTTCCATGTTGTACTCGTTGACAATCGTCATAATGTCCGGCTGCATGGTCCAACAACACCTCCAAAAATAAAAGATCCGTATCTCGCACGTCTTGATACGCACGAAGAACTGACTGATACGTATGTGACTTGCGATAAAGGGTCAAGGCTTGCTTCACGCAATTACACTGCACGTGTTTCGGGTAGTCACAACAATAGTGAGTGACTAAAATGTCGTCGGTCGATCCAAGGCGCTTAATCTCGACTAAACGAGAAACCGATACGATGTCCTGTTTCTCTGGTGAGATAAGCGCAAACCGTTTGAGTTTAATGACGACACGATCTGAGAGTTCATAGACGGTAGATTCCATTACATCACCGCCCGTGCATTCGTAAGACTCACCAGATGATGTTTGCATTTCACAATATCCGCGAGGAATTGACCATGCAGATGCAATTGATCGAAGAAATCTACCCAGGCATGACTCACAACGCCTCGATGTTCAATGCCTTCCGCATCCGTAAAGACCAATGATCCAAACGTACTGAATTGATCGTACCCTCGGTGTAGTTCAAACTCCTGTAGCACATAGATGGGTGCGTCCGCGTTCTCATTCATGATGCCCCATGATTTCATGCGTTCAATGGCCTGTGCTAATTGTTTGTATGTTAGCGTTTTAACGGTGTTGTCGTGTTGACCGTGTAATTGACGAAACAGCTCTTCTTTGTCGACGCCTTTTTCTAATAGACTCTCGACGAGGGCTTCGTATTCGTTTTGGAATCTCACTTTTTCTTCCGCTTTTTCCAAAATGGCTGCGAGTGTATGCAAGACCGTTGTTTCTTTTTCTTTTGGCAAGAACGTGAACGACGGCACTTGACATAGTTTACTTAACACGTCCTCAGTCACACTCGGTTGCAATGTCATAATGTTTTCAACTAAGTCATGAATTCTCTCCATCGTATTAGGCATAGTGCTCACCGCCTTGAACCGCAAAGCTGTAGGCTTGCTTACTTCCGTTGCGTTCCACCACACCTGAAGGAACCAATAAATCGGTGCGTGAATCATCGGCATACATTGCGGTCATGGCTGAAACAATGTAACGGATACCAGGAATCATCGGTGGCAAAGGTGCGCTTGCGTATACGACTCGCTTGGTCTTCACCGGTTGACCATGCATCCATTCGTCCGTAAATGTTTCGCTGATCGTGCAGCGGGCGACATATCCAGACGGTTCAATGATGATTTGTTCGCGACGACTCCCGACAAGGTGCACATGATGGCTTGTTAAATTGATTAATGAACTTGTGGCTTTCATTTTGTAAAATCTCCTTTGAACGCAAAAAAGCACGACAGCAAGGATCATTTCCTTTTTGTCATGCTTTTTCCGTATGTTTTTAGTGTTTCGTTTTTGTTTTCATGATCGAACAATCTCTTTTTGATTTGCTTTCGCTTGCTCTTCTAAATCTCCCTTAAAATTTGTCCTGATGTATATAAAAAAAGGCAGAACAAAAAAAGACCGTAACGGTTGCTTTTTCATTCTGCCTTTAAATGTTTATTGTTATTTCCAATGAATCGTTCATTTTTTAGTGGTGCGCTATTCGACATAACCGCAGTTAGTGTCGTTTCCATCTCATCCTGCGCCTGAAAGGGGGGATGAAAAGCAAGTTAGGTAAAGATATTTGAATAGTTAAAATAATAACCAATCTTTTATATAAAGTCAACGACTAATAAAGCTTTCTTAATCAATCCTAAACACTCAAGTTAAAGATATTTCGGAAGCATCACTCAATATTGTATTATAATCCGATGCACGTGCCATGTTAACATACCAATATAGAATCAATGATTTTAGTGATTTTTACCAAAATAGGTGATGAAATGAACTTTGTTGAACCGATAGAATTCATAGAGCGAGGTGCTAGTTTCGCTCTTTATTTGATGTTAATCATTGGTTTTTTTTGCGATTCTACGCGTCCTATCAAACAATTTTTTAGGTGGCTTATACCAACGTATTTTCAAAGCAATGACTCAGCTATATAATTCTATAAAAGCTTGGTTCAAGTAAAACTTAACGAGAAGGTTTCTATTTTACTTTCATTTTTATGTAATCAGAGAAACATAAAGGGAGGAAATCAATATCTTAGTGGGAATTGTTTGCTTCCATTTTTAATTAAACGCTCTATGATAAGAACGAATGTTATTACAGGACAATGCACCCCCTTCCTATACAAACTTCTACTCGAATTCGTACAGGACATTTAGGGTAGCTTCAATCTTTCTTTTTCCTATTCCTGATATAGGACTCTTTATACACCTAACTTTACTCAAACAAACACGGTTTTCAGTGAAGAAGGAAAAAGAAAAATATACTCTAAGATGGATTTGTCAGTTGAGAAAAAGATCGCTAAACTTCTTAAATCTAACTTACCTAACAAGTCTTAATACTTTGATAACAGAATTAGCAGGTACAGTATGGTTAAGGGGAAATGTGAAATCAATGGCTACAAGTTACCAGCAACACTTGTGCACTGTCACCATCATCATAGCCCCTTAGTTTAGAGGTAATACCTTTCGGAATCTGAGAATCCTACACAAAGATGTGCATAAGCTTGTGCAATCGACCAATGAAAATACGATTAAGAATCTCATTAATGAATTGGATCTCGAAACGAACCATATTCGAAAGGCTAATAAATTTCGTCTAATAAGTAACTTGGAACTTATAAACATCTAGATTGAAAGATAGGACGCGGTGCGGTGAAAGTCGAACGCACAGTGTGGTGTGGGGGAAAGGTGGAGATTACTTTAGTCATTGCAGGTGATCCAAAGCGACGTAGTGGCGTCATTTAGCTTTATTTCCCATCGTAAAGACGAAACCGCTGAAGTGCTTTGGCGAGCCTAACAGAAGTGTCCGAATGTTGGTGTGAAAAAGCCAAATGAAAATTATTTTGATGTCTCGATTGATTTAACGAATAGCCTATTAGTTTTAATTGAACTTATCGAGCCGTATAAGGAGTTGTACCTTTCTTTTTTTTAAAATCTTCAATTGAAAAATTAGTCTTTAAATCAGTCATAAATATAAGATTTTTAAGAGATTATTATTGCAATTTAAATCTTCTGAAATAACTGTAAATATCATACTTAAGTAGATTTTTACAAGGTTTGTAATGAAAGTTAAGAAAATTGTAAATTGAAAACGGACAAATGATTCTAGTAATATCGGCACCAGACAAATGATTATAAAATCTAGGAAAGGATGATTGGATGAAAAGCATTAAGAAACAAGTCTCAATGGGGGTAACTGCATCTTTAGCTTTACTATTGGGATTAAGCCCTGTTACTCATCAAGCGCAAGCTTACAATGAATTCGAAGAGATTGATACTAGCGAGGTAGAGTTAACCCCAGAAGAAGAAGCGTTAGCTGAAGAGATGTATGATCAATATTTAGCAATTGAAGCCGTCGTAGAAAACCTTGATGATGAACAAGAAGAAATATTCCTTAATGCCTTGTTAGATCCTGAATTTGATTCCTCCCAATTTGATGGAGATGTACTTATTGCAGAAAGTAAAAAAAGACGTAGACACTTTGGATGAAATGTTCACTTCTCTTGGGACTTCGGTTGAATTTTCAGAAGATACCGAATCAGTTAGTATAAATAATAACGGAAATCTCGTTGGTGTCGACGGTGATGGCATTGAAACAATGTCTTTCTGGGGCGGCGTTTGGGATGCGACTAAATGTACAGCAGCGATTGCAGCAGTCTTTATTCCAGGAGCACAAGCATACAGAGCAATTCGCGCTCTTGGCGGAGTTCGTGAAACCGTCCGCTTACTTGCTGGTGCTTCTACAAGAGGTGATTGGTTAAATATTGGTGGGTGGGCAGCAGCAGAAGTTTTAGGTATTGCAGGTGTTGAAGCATATTGCTTTGACAGCTAAAAAGGAGGATTTAAATGAGTACGGATGCTACTACAAAAACTAAGCAAGGTGTTCTAGGTCCAACAAGTCATGCATTCATGTCAGTATTAGTATACGGGATGTTATTTGTTGCCTTAATGGTGGCTACAGGTGGATCGATTACTTTAGACAACCTACTTTTACCGATTGTTGGGATTTATGCAGTCGTAGGTATCACTGAATACGTTACGATGAAGCGAGTTGATAAGGCCCCCCAATGGCTCATCATCGGTTCATTCGGTGTCGGAATTACAATGGCCGTTTTAATGATGGCGATTACCTTGTAAAAGTAAGGGTCCTATTTATTTTAATGATGTAAGAATTGTGAACTAATGAACTGGGAGCAAACGATAACCTTAGTGGGGGTTGTTTGCTCCTTTTTTGTAAAGTGCTTTAGTAGGGAGTGAAACCTCTCTAATATACATATCTGGCGAAAAGGGAGCGGTATGGGATGAATCTATCAAAAAAATTATGCGATTTGAATGATTTAACCGTAGCCTCCAGAGAACATTGCGAAGAGGTTGCCGAAGAGTAAGCGTAAAGGGGTTCACGGGATTGACCGTCTCATTAGGGAATGAAGATGGCTACTCTAAGAGGACTGCGTCCTTTCACAAGCAAATATGCATAGAAGACTATACACGACGGATTTGAAATTTATGAGGTAGCGTTTTGTCACGTGAAACTTGAAAGTTGGCTCTGGGCGTTGCATAAGCGTCTCCTTAGAGAATTAGAAACGAATAACTGTCGCCAAATGAGTTTATTTCATAGTGACCGTATCATCACAAGGAAGAAGTAAAACAATGCAATTGATTATGTCAAAGATCGCTATGGGCTGTCATCTATCATTACGCGTCTTTTTTTAACAAGTGCAGGGCTAGCTCGACAGAGCATTGAAAATTTGTGGGTACTACAAATAAGATTAAGTGAGAACACTTGTCGAAAACCCCACTCCTTTAGGGAGAGAGTTATCAGTTATTTTCTTCATCGTCCACCCAATCATTTAAATATGTGTCAACTGCCTCAGTAAGAGAGTTTGTTTTGGATCGGAACTTGGCGATAATGGAATCGAGTAAATTTAAAAACGAAAACTGTACCGCTTCTGGGTTGCACTCATGTATAAAGCGCAATACTTCTTTTAATTGTTGTCTACGATTATAATCCAGTGTGTCCATAATTCGTTGCTCAATATGACGCTGTAATAGCGGTGTTTCTTGTGAAGCAACACGAATGATTTCCCCTGCAGTAGAAGTAGGTGTCTTTCCTATTGCATAAGCGAATGATTCTAATTGGTTGTAGACATTCTTTTTGAGTCTCATGTTCAATTTTGTTTTGGGATGTGGGACTCGTATAACTTTGCCTGAGAATTCATTTTGTACGGCATGGCCAACAAACATCTTGTTGCCGATCCACAAGTCACGCATCAATTCAGGTGCAAAATATTCGATAACTACATCGCTTTGGAAGCTTTCTTCTAATAATGTCTCAGCAACGGTTTTAATTGGTTGCATCGTAATATAAGAAACTCGATCTAGCGTTTGATACAGAGCAACAGGAATGGTTGGTTTACAATCACGCTTTTTATCGGAACGTTCTTTTCGTGGAGTGTTAATCTTCTCTTTCATGTTAAACCACCTTATCTTTTAGAAATATCTCATGGAATGATTCTCTGGTTCCCAAGTTTTTTTTACTATATGAGATTAGGGCAGAAGGTATGTTTAACATTGCATATTTTTGGTGAGACTATTTAAAAAGTAATGGGAAGGTGGCTGATCAGCATGGGATTAAAAAAAGATAAGAAAAAAAAGCACAACAAGAAGTTAAAGAAATGATTGTTAGAGCTGAAAAACATCATATCTACCTACGTAAGACTGAGAGTAATAAATAGAATTTTCAGTTAAATAATGATTTCAGTACATTTTTAAGTGAAGAAGTCATTACGGTGAGGATTTGTAATTTCAAAAAGAGTTATAAATTCTCATTGATTTAATAAACCATATTGATCAATTACTTCAATTTCATAAAAGGAAATAAACCTGCTCTTTGTTATCAATTCGTATTCTTACGTATTTCAGTGTCGCTAAATATTATGATAATGTGTGAATACATATAATTATAGCTTTCGCACATATCGTATTATTCATTTTAACTCGAAGTATGATGAAATAGACTGTAATTATTGACGTAAGAAATTAGCTTTGATATTATAAAGATGTCGATTTATTCGTAACATTATTAATGTTCAGTGTGTAAATCGGGTAACTAGCAGTATCTCTTCAATCGTTCTAATCTAAATGTCGACTATACATTTAGATTAGGGCGATTTTTCGTTTACTTTGATATTTTTTTTGTTTAACTCTACCATGAGTTTCTAATTATGAAAAAAATGCTATTGGTATCCCTTTGATAAAGATGACTTTATTAAAAGTCATTATGGGGTATTAGAGTGTATTATAAAAAAGATAAAGTTTTAGGTGGAGAATCTTCGGTAACAAGTGATGAAGATAACTTATGCAGGTAAGCTCAGTTGAGTTCAGTTCAGTTCTTTGTTCACAATAGTCGTTCTGTTATCCAGTATCAACTTGTGAAATAGCAAATTAAGGGTAATTGCACAACTGAGAGAAGAGGCTATATAACCATCTTTAGACATTTGATATTATGTTAATTATAATATTTATAAAAAAAGCACGCCCCAAAAAGGACGTGTCAAGGTTGGAAAATATATTTATGCGGGATTTGGAATGGACAGTAATAATGTAACCCATTATTGGGATTATATACATCTTTACATTAAAAAACCTCAATAAAGTGAGATGAATTATTATATCATATCGTATATCTTCTAGAAGAGTTATTTATAGAAGGTTAAAAGGTAAGGTAATTAGCTGTACAATAAAAAAAGTGGAGGAATTTTGAGCTTCTAGTCTCAGCGAGAGGACACTTCCTCCTAATCGCATTAGCATAATAAATGTTAAAGGCACGTTCAAAAGAACGTGCCCGCAGATTTGATACAGGTTCATGGACGAACCTTAGTAATATGATGCCCAAATTGCATCAACATATACCATTTAATCATAAAAAAATTTATGGACATAGAGGGAGGATAATAATAATTTTGAAGTAGAATCATTGGTCCGCTAGTGGTTCAAACATTAGAAGTCTTGGATTTGTAGATCTGGTCCTTTATTTGTTTAAATAAAGAAAACACGCCAAGGAGTCAAGGCGTGCTAACTGGATATCATAACCTAGGGATTATCTCGTGAGAGACGTTTGTAGTGTATGGAATAATTAATAATGTATGCAAAGGGATTTAACTTTCTTTCATCAGTCATATTAATTTAAACCCTATGCAAGAAGTTCTGAGCTTAAAAGTTCATAAGCAGAATTATGGTTAGAGTACTACCTAAATTTATTTTTTTTCTTTCTCAGAAATATCTAACTTTTAAAGAGACATCAGGTCAAAAGAGTTAGTTTTTTTATTAAACAACGTGGAGGTTAATATGTCGATACTATTATGGTCTGTCGTCTTAATACCGATTATTATCGGTATTATATTTGGTGTAAAAAAATAGTAAAAAGGATACTGAGAATTGAGTGGTATATAGAAAAGGAAGCGACACTAAGGATTATGCATATAAGGAGTTGTAGGGACCTTTTAATACTCTGGATAAGTCCTCGGTGAATAATTATCGATTAAAAGGAATCGGATCACATTAAAATTATAAATGTATTCGCTTTAATTAGCCTCTACGGGGAACCATATAATTAGTTAAATGGGAATGAGCCTGTTTCAACCAACGGAGCTTCTTCTAGCACAAAGGTTTTCGAATAAATCATCTTTGAATGGCGTTATGAAGGTAATCAATTGCAAAAAAATCGGGTGACAAAATGCGGGAGCTCGGATCCAGGAACTTTACTAAGGTATTAGTATAAGCAAACGTAAATGAAGCTGTGAAGGGAAGGTGAATGCCCGATTCATAAGTCAGTTTTTTTAATGAATATTCTGTGATAAATGTTGATCCGTATGACCGATAGTCTGCAGAATTAGGAGGATTTCAAAATGAAAAATACTATTCTTTTACGCATTGAGGGGGGAGTTACTTTTTTATTCAGTGTCTATTTTTACTTCTTTATTCTACAATTTAGTTGGATTATCTTTGTCATATTATTGTTAATACCTGATTTGTCAATGCTTGGGTATTTGAAGAATAATAAGGTTGGTTCGGTATGGTATAACTTATTCCATACTTATAGCATGCCAATGTTAATTATAGTTTTTAGTGTAATGGTTAATAGTCAATCCTTTTTAATGATAGGCCTAATTTGGGTTGCTCATATCGGTATGGATAGAATGTTTGGTTATGGATTGAAATATCCGACAAAGTTTCAAGATACTCATTTGAATCGTATTTAATAAAAGGTCATCAATATACGGATGTGAGTATGAAACAACAGCTTGCCGAAATTTCACCAAACATTTTATGTAGATCAGGCGGTTTTGCATTATCTGGGTACTTTATTCTGTAGCGTAGAGTTTGATTTTGATACCTAACGTATTGGCAACCCTTAGAAGTCGATATAACATAATTCTGTAGCTAAAGATTCGTTAAGGTGAATGTGTTAAAAATGATCTTTACCTACATCCTTTCCCTCCCCCTTTTTTTAGGCGCAGGGAAGAAATGAAAAATGTATGCACGAAGCGTACTAATTCGGCAACACTAAAACATAAGCAAGAAAATATTTAAATACAAGAGTATACAAACAAAAACCTTGAAGTGTTTTTACGTGCGCTTTTTTTGGCTATAGATAATAAATTGGAAGGAGAAGAAGAGGTGAAAGATTAAAAGAGAATGAGAGGCACATATCAAAAACATACAGACGCAACATTAAGAGGGCAATGACTATTGTTCTCATTTTGTTGCAACAAAAAGGGGTTATAAGAAAATATTTACAGATATAGGTCAATCAATAACGTATCATTTCGCATAATAGACGTAAGCAGTTCAATTGTCGGTGCCATCAGTAAATTGACTGAACAGAATGTATCTGGCCCCTGCCATTGAAGGGAAGTATATCTCAAGAGTCTTGATGAGTATGAAGTTAAATTGCTATGGGATATTGCATGTAAATACATGTTCGATGCGTGTTGGGAACGGTTGCAGTGAAACGGATGTTTTTGGGAATTAAGCTTATCCTACATTATATATTATATCTTAAATGTGCGGCACTTTTCATTCGTTGATTAAAAACCATGCGTTTCACAATGCGAATAAACGTACAGCTTTTTTGGCATTATTGCGTATGCTGCAATTGATTAAACGAACGTTGGTAGCCTCTAACGATGAGGTTGTTAATTTTACAGTAGAAATCGCAGAAAATGATGATAAAACTGTCGATATGGAAAAGCATATCTTGTATATAGCGTAGTGGATTCAGATGCATTTTAGACAAGATGATCAATAAGTATCATCTTGTTTTTTCTTTATATCTAGTAGAAAAAGAAATAAGACAGCGGGCACACAGAGGGGTTATCATAAGGCATTATTTGCATGATTTTAAGAGATACAAGGTCAATAAATAATGTGATACAATCAATAAAATGGAGGGGTTAGTATGGATGGCCAGAAAATTCTGGACGCTATATTTGAATTGAAGAATGACGTTAATAAAAGGTTTGAGAGCTTAGATAAAAGGTTTGATATGGTCGATTCTCAATTTGGAGAGGTCCTAAACCGTCTTGATCGAATTGAGCAAGCTCAACAAGACGAAGTTGTCGCGTTCTTAAAGAACGTAAATAAGAAGATAAACCATCAAATCGATATATATAATGAATTAAAAATTGATACAGAGCTGTATTATAATAAATTGAATGATATGGAACGAAGGTTATATAGATTAGAAAGGAAAGCTTAATGTTCATAGGTTGTTTTGATTATTTGATTGAAATGAGAATGATATATACGAAAGGCACTACAAAACCAAGTTTAAGGTTTTGTAGTGCCTTTTTGTTAATAACCGACATTCATAGGACAAATTAGTCGGCAATACGATAAATACTAAGATTATTTTTGTTGGGGGTACATAATGACTGAGATATCATTGAGTAATTATTTGAACTCATCAAATGAGTGGATTTTCCATGTTCCTTACTTTGATTAATACTGTTGCTCAACTAACGGTTCATATAACGGCATAAAGCAAATATTCTAGCCACAATGAAAAGATTAAACAAAAAGAACTGATGAACTAAAAAAAGGACAAGAAGCATTTTAATTTCTTCGGTGAAATGCAGACAGATAATGAGTACTCATCTGGAAGTGTATTACATTGAACCACTTTACTACAGAAGAATTAAGCAGTCAGTGATACAATGAAGACAACCGGAGGGATTAATATGGATCAAGAACTTCAACAAACATTGCTAGCATTGCAGGATAGCATCAATGATATAAATAAAAAGATGGAAGAAGGATTTAGTACTGTAGGAAAAAGTTTTTCAGATGTGAGCAAGAAATTAGAAAAAAATCGATTCTAGGTTAGAAAGAATCGAACAAGGTGATCATGAAGATGTAGTTGGTTTCTTAAAAAAACATTGATAAGAAACTCATTCGTACTAATGATGACGTAACTTACCTCGCTCAAAAAGTTGGCCAACATGATATGGAGCTAAATAGACTGAGTAATAACTAGAGGGCAAAAGCCCTCTTTTTTATAGTCCAAATTCATAGTTAAGAAACTCATAATTTTAATCTTTAAGGTATGATGTAGTTGTCCCAATGGAAGTATGGTTTGCTAGAACCTTTAAGACTTGAATGTCTAAACTACCATGATATCAAAAATCGTTGACCTTGGTAAAAATGAGCTTAACGATCTGAAATGTTAGATTTGTCAAGCCAATCTAACATGCTATTTTACCACAAAAAGACAGTTGTTTTTATTCTAAGTAAAAGCTGTATTAACTCTATGATGATTATGTCTTTTGTTTACTTGTGTACAAGCAGTCTCTATAGTTAATGATTATTAAAATTATAGCAACCAGTACATATAATAAAGATGTAACCATTAATACATTAAGTGCGTCTCCCACTTGAATGGCGATCGTATAATTAAATAGTTGATGGATCGTGATCGGAATTAAGAGATTATTATTTAAATTAAAAAAGGCAGTTATCATAATTGATATGGCTATAATACCTACTAAGAATAAGACGATATACTGCAACAATTGCAGTCCTGAATATCCCGACATAAACCATAAAGGGCTATGCCATAACCCCCAAACAATCCCAACTATACATGCAGAGCGTAAAGGGGAATAGATCACCTGTAGCTCCTTAAGAACATATCCTCTCCATCCTAATTCTTCACCAAGCGGTCCTAGTATTAAATTATAGCCAAATAGCATAAGTAAAATTGGCCAAGAAACAATAACTTGGTCATAAACAGAAATATCCCATAGAACATGTATAACTAAGAAAACACAAATTAAAACAGTTAATTGAATGAATAACACACTTAACAGGGTAGATATTTTTATTCTTTGATTAAATTGTTTTCGTACAAATGTCCATAACTTTTCTTGAGGGTAAATCTTTCGAAACATCATAACAAAAACAAAAGTTGACGTCCAAGATGAAAGCATAATTAATAGATCAACAATCATATGTGACTCTAGTAAAAACATCATTAATCCTATAAAAAGAAGAATAATATAGAACATAACATACGTGCTAATGATGTATTGCTTAACATTTTTCATAAATTGATATATCCTCCATAATTTATAAAAAGCCAGTGCAGTCGCTTCTTACAATCCCGTTGGCTTTAAGATTAAACTATGGTGTTCCCCCCAGGTCAAAGATAAAATGCTTTTTATTCAACCGGTATGAATATTTCTAAATATGCTTTCTCATCATGATCTCTATAAGTAATTAGACGAGTTTTTATAAAAGCAATACCTTTTGATTTAAGCCCCCGTGTCTTCCCCCATTCTAAAGTTGACTCAAACAGCTTTTGATTAATAACTTCCTCATCACGTTGATACCTATTATCTTCTATAATTGTATAGATGCAGTTATCATAATGTATGTATTGTTCAGTTTCATCTTTTTGCTTCATCGAATACTGATCGATAATATACATCTTAGAATCCAAGAGACCATTTTGATTAAAAGTAAATTTCCTTATGATCTTGCTGAGAATATCATCTTTTACTAAATCCATACTTTCTAATATAACAGGGTATTCTAGAAAGGAGTAGAAATCGGAGAACTCACCTATAAGATTGCATGTTGGAAATTTCTTTATTGAGTAATTATTTAGATGATAATTTAAGTCCCTACAAAAAGTCTTTGTTTCTTTTAATTTTTCTAGTATAAATTATTCACGAGAGATTTTTCTTTCTAATTCTTCCATCTTCATCTCTAGTAACGATTCTAATTCTTCAATTTCAATCCCTTGCTGAAGGGTTTTAATTTCTTTTAAAGACAAGTTTCTTTTCTTATAAAAGTCAGTAACGAGTAGTCTATAAATATCTTTATCCGTATACTGTCTATAGTTATTCTGTTCATTATGTCTAGGGTTTAAAATGCCTTGTTTTTCATAATACCTAAGTGCATCTCTAGAGACATCAATCATTTCTAACAAATCACTAGTTTTATAGATTATTCCTTTCAATTCCTATTACCTCCATGAAAAATTATTTTTGTAATTGTACTATCAGTTCTTTATCCAAAGGACCTTTGATAACTGTTTGATATGTTTCTTTTTATACTATTATTCACGTAACCTTGAATTCTCGCTAACGCTTTCAACTTCGAAGCATCTATTATAGCAATGCGATAGAAGAAAACACGTTTAGGTTAAATAAGACAAAGCCATATTAGAGGATGGGATTACCATTGGTGGGGAGAAGTCTCTGATAGAACACCTAGAAGTCATTAACCATCGAGGTGCAATTCTGTATGTGGAGAATATCACAAAAAAATCAAATTACAGAGCTAGACATTCGAAGTATACACAAAATCATCTTGCGAGGCGTTCATGAGAGTGCAGAGTCTTATCAGATTGAAGTGGTTTTGTTTCAAGGGGCTTCACATAGAGTCACACCTTCGATTCTGAATATCCAATTGTAAGAGTAGCCATGTGACACAGCAAATCCGTTAATGTGCATCCTTTTTTTAAATGATAATGGCCGTACTGGCTCTTGATCATGAATCTAGAATTAATGCGCTATGGGTATCTGCCGATCGTTATTGAAGTCGAATCGCGACAAGATTATTATGATGCTTTAGATATAGTAGGTGTAAAATCGGACTTCAGCAAAATTTTTGAATATATTACGGTGTGAGAAGTTCGAGCTTTGGAAACGTACCTTGACTATGCGGGTTAGAGAATCCTCAATTGAAACTTAGAGGTGCTGAGATCATACTTTTACAAAGTAATGTCTCTTTCTTTCTTAGTTAAAAATTCCATTACTAATATATAGGAAATTATGTCACGGGCAAACGGCAACTACTAAGTACCATAGTTTCCGAAAATTAATAACCTCGTAGGGCTTCTCAGGGATTCGCTGTTCATGCTCATTCATTTACTTCATTACATAAGAAAAAGCCCTACAGTAGCTTTTAGGGCTTTGCATTTATATTGTCTTAGTATTGTTGGTCTCCTTTAATGAAAACTCCTTTATCATGGTGGTACAGACTTTCGGCTTTTTCATAGACGGGCTGTGCGTATTCAACTTCATCCAAAATAACTATGTCTTCCTTATCTATTACAGTCCAGATTTCATCATTAGCTTTAAAGAGTCCGTCTAAATCAACTATAGTTTTTACCATAACCCTGTGTGTGCGATCTATAGTTTTTATTTCAAGAATTGTATTCTTTCTTGTAGACATGATATTTAAAAGGTTCAAGACCCCTTTAGCGAATTCATCAGTATTCGTAGTACCTTGTATTACATATTCAAAGCCAGGATATTGTTTCACTTAATTATTCCCCTTTTTGTTGTTACTAGTAATCCCCTTAGATTAATTTAATAAGCATTAATCTGTAGTTACTTTTATGTTTCTTACACTATATATTATATCATTTATCATATTTGAAGTATTTTAATATAAATAGAAGCGGTAATGGAATCTAAGCTTGTGATCGTTCATCGACATCATAATTCCATTAAAGCTTGCGAACAGTTGTTGAGCGCTTATTCGGATCGTCCGAAGTGTCAGTGATGTACAAGCAGCCTATAGCGGTCAAAAAGATGTTTGAAAAAGGCTAGCGAAATAACAATAAATTGTTGTTTTGCCTCGTAGATTAGGTAAAGGTTTAAAGCAAGGAGACTCTAAATGATCGGAACTGTTTAAAGATGAGTACTAGTAGATATTAGTGAATATATGTTCCAAGAAGGGTTATGGTTAGGACTATTTGATAGAACAAACAGTACAAAAAAAACACCTAAATATATAGCTAATTTAATAAGGCTTTTTAGTATATAATTAATATTATATAAAATTGAAAGCGAGTGATTTATTATGATAGTCAGTTCATTAAGTTCATTAAGTTCATTAAGTTCATTAAGTTCATTAAGTTCATTAATTAAAATTGAGGTACGGAAGGATTAGTAAATATTAATACCCTCCGTACAATAAATGGAGGAAGCATTTTATGTTTAGTTATTATGGTAAACTTAGTACGGAGCTTTATGATTTTACAAAACCAGTGGGTTGTTCCATAGATGGCGATATTGAATATTATCAAGAACGATTGAAAACCTGTCGAGGGAGAATTTTAGAAGCAGCGGTTGGCTCAGGTCGGTTTATGATTCCATTTCTTGAAGCAGGATATACAGTTGATGGAATTGATTATTCTCCTGAAATGTTACATTCTTGCCGTACACGTTGTGAAAACCGAGGGTTAAATTCGAATTTATATCAGGGTAATTTAAAAGATTTTTCTTTGCCATTGCAATATGAAGCCATTATTATCCCTACTGGTTCGTTTTGTTTAATTGAGAATCGAGAAGACTCTTTAAACGCGTTGAAATGTTTTTATAAACATCTTGTTTCAGGAGGGCGTTTAATTGTGGATCTACAATTACCTCATGGTTGGAGACTAGGGGATAGATCTACTTCAAATTTTATTCTACCAAATGGTGATGGGATTACGATGGAAAGCAAGCCAATTGAAATGGATTGGCTTAATCAAATAACTATCTCCTATATAAAATATGAGAAGTGGCGAAACGGTAAACTAATTGATACCGAATTGCAAAGGTTTGCAATGCGTTGGTTCGGTATTGAAGAGTTCAAACTCATTTTGGAGGATATTGGTTTTTCTGATATCACATGTTCGGCTGATTATAATTATAATCAGCAACCATCTAATGCGAGTCAAATTATGACATTTGAAGCTATACGAGAGTAATTATTCAAGAAACTATAGATTGAAACATTAAACTATGATTTATTTGATTTAACAGTGAAATTCGCGCTCGATTGTTTAATATCAACAATAGAATAACTAACAGAAGTAACAAAAAGCTCAATTTCTCTATATTAATATTTAGGGAAATTGAGCTTTTTAATTTGGAAATTCCTTAACGTTGTAAATCCACATTTTCCTGACGGTACCTCAAGTACTACAAAAGTCGCTTAGAGACGAAAAGAAGATCTTCTACGGTCTTTTTTTGTATTTCTCGACGATATTTTTAAAATCTTCTTCATCTAATTCAAGTTCATAAGGCTTACCATACTAATCAACGCCACGTATCTTTTTTTTGGGTAATCGAGAAATAGTGTGGAAACCCATTTTATTTAATTAAAAGTGTATTTAAGTGCTATTTCGGATTATCCTGTAGAAGCACAATAGAATTTTTGAAACTGAAAAACGACTAAATTACATTACAAAACCCCAGTTGTTTTGCGTTTTGCTCATTTTAACACACCGATTATGAATGAAGCCCCCACCTTAATTATAAAAAAAATATACACAAAAATTGAAACTATACACTAATGTCGTTATAATTTATACTGTAAAAAGACATTAGTGTATAGTTTGTTGTTTGTCTCTTATCAATTATTATGGAGGTGGCTTTATGGCACCTAAAGTTAGCGAAGAATATAAAAAGCAGAGAAAAAAAAAATTAGTAGAAATAGCTAAGAAAGTTTTTATCAAGAAAGGGTTTGTTCACACATCTATGCAAGATATTATGGATAAAGCTGGAATCTCAAGAGGTACATTGTATAGTTACTTTGATAATATTGAGGACGTTTTTCTCGAAGTCTTAAAATATGATGATCAAAAAGACATTCAATATTTTGTTCCGTCTGATGAAGGTTCAATATGGCTACAATTAAAAAAATTGGGTTGAAGAACAGCAATTATATATTGAGAGAATTGACCAAACATTACTCTATGCAAGGGCGGAATTCTTTTTGTCATCTAATTACGCAAATGATAAAGGTAATTTTTCTTACATTTCTGAACGCTACAATCGAATTATTGAAGCTATAGAAGAAGTATTATATGAAGGTAAACGTAAAGGCGAATTTAGACCTCAACAATCTACTCGTTCTATTGCACGGTATCTTATATCATTTATAGACGGCTTGATGTTAGACACGTTTCAACTGGGACATGAACAAACAAAAGTAAAGGAGCAATTCTCTGTTTTACTTTTCACTTTAGAAATATTAATTAATCCAAAATGCGCAAATGAGGAGTGATTGTTATGCTGTTTGAATCGTCAAGAGTGAGATTAAGAAAGATGACAAAGGAAGATACAGAACTTTATAATAAGTGGCGAAATGATTTGGAAGTTATGCATTCCACCAACCCATCTTTGGATGTTTATCCTATGGAAGCGACTAAAGAATTTGTCGATCATGTTATTCTGGGATCGCCTACAGCCAAAAGCTATATCATGGTTGAAAAAGGGAAGGAAATACCAATTGGCATTGTTTCGTTAATCAATATAGATTATAAAAATAGAAATGCTGAATTTATTATTGATATTGGGGAAAAGGAATATTGGGGGAAAGGCTATGGTCCAGAGGGCTTGAAATTACTGTTGGATTATGTTTTTTTTACGAAATGAACCTCCATCGAATTTCCCTTAAAGTATTTTCATTTAATAATAGAGCTATTCGTTTGTACACTAAAATTGGTTTTCAGGAGGAAGGAAATAGTAGGCAAAGTCTATTTAGAAATGGTGAATGGCATGACATCATTCATATGGGAATTCTACAAGATGAATATTTGAGAAACAAGTAAAGGCATATATAATTATCCCGCCATAATAGTGAGGAACAACGTTCGAAAAAAATTGGGTGCTTTATCAGCAGGAGATATTCAACTATTTCACTTACACCTATCACTATCACAAACGCCTATACAGAGTCATTAAATCGCCTAAGGGACTTGATTGTCAGGTTTGCTCTCTAGAATAATAAAGCTTTACATAGTCATTGGCTTTATTTTTAATTCTACATGCTTTGAATAACGTCTACGATGTTTAAGATAAAGCTCATTGGTTTGGGCCAAGTGAATCGCGTATAGCTGTCAAATTAGCACCTTGTTCAATACCGTGCCGTATAATGACGACAGTATGGCGGTGCTTGGATCTGTGCGTGACCGAACGAAATTAAAAGATGCTTCGTAGATCAAGTAGGGTGTATTCTTCAAAATGATCCCCAAAAAACCTCTTTTCATTTTTACACATTAATTTAGTGAAAAAGTCTTGCTAATAAATTGGGAAATTTGTTAAGCTTAACGTGATAAAAATAATCTTTACCTATGACCCTTTTCGTCCCCCTTTATAGGCGCAGGGAAGAAATGAAAAATGTATGCAGAAAGCGTACTAATTCCGCAACACTAAAACATAAGCAAGAAAATATTAAAATACAAGAGCGTACGAAAAAAACATTCCTTGGAGTGCTATTTTTCGTGCGCTTTTTTTATGTCTATAGATAGCAAAATGAAAGGAGAAGAAGAGAAGAAAGACGAAAACAGACTAAAAAAACACGTATCAAAAAAAATATAGAGACGCAACATCAAGAGGGCAATGACTATTGTTCTCTTTTTTGTTGCGCCAAAAAGGGAGTATAAGACAAATGATTAAGAATGTAGGTCCAACAATAACGTATCATGCCTCGTTTATGGATATGTATATCCCAAAGGTTACGTATCATTACGCATCGATGGACTTAAGCATTTCAATTATCGAAGCCATCAGTCAATGTACTGAAGAAAATGTACCTGGTGTTTCTGCAATTGAAGTGGAAGTGTATTCCAAAAGCCTAGATGAGTATGAAATTAAAGTGTTATGGGATATTGCATGTAAAGATTTATTAGGCGCGTGTTGGGTGATGTTGCAGCGACTATTCAATGGAAGTGAAGCATCATGCATTTACTTCGTTTCGCTGCTAGAAACGATTGAATACACGGATATTGAACGCAAATACAAGAACAAGAAAACACTATTCGAGCTATTAAATAGTAGTGCAGAAAATGAAAAGTGAATAAGAGCTGTTGCGAAATTGTTCTATTGAATAAGCATAAGACATACGTAGGTCAACTTCTTAAAGAGGATCAAAAAGCCATTAATAACGCTCTTGTAAAAACGCTGTTCGAGTCGGGATTGCGTGGAGAGGAATTAAAACAAGCGGTTCAAGATGGAATGGGTTCAAGAGTATGTGACTTAGCAGATACGATCAATGTAGATGTAGTTGTAGAAAAAGTAAAGGATGATAAAAATGAATAAAGTCTATGAAATACTGAAAATTAAGCAATTTGTAAAAGAAGTTGAATATAACTTTGATATTCTTAATAATCCAGAAACCGCTGCTAAAATTGCAACGATGACGATTGGTGATTCAGATCGTGAAGAGCTATTAGTTTTGTGTTTAAATACAAAAAATAAAATTGTGGCAATCCATTCCGTATCGGTTGGAATAATTAATCAAAGTATTGCACACCCCGCAACTATTTTTAAAACAGCAATTCTAAATAATGCTGCATCAATTATTTTGGCCCATAACCATCCAAGTTATGATGTAACGCCATCTGAAGAGGATATAGACTTTACAGATCGTGTAGTAGAAGCCGGAAAGCTAATCGGTATTCCTGTTTTAGATCACATTATTGTGAATGGTGTAGGTGGTTATTACAGCATTAAGGAAGGTCTAACACAATCGACGTATATCGATCCAAAAGAAGAAGTGAAGTTTGATTTAATCATAGCGGAATCATTCTAATATAAGCCTTCCCTCTGGCATAGTAGAGCGGCGCATCATTGGCCGTTCGGGTCATGATGTGGAAAGGATCACGTATGAAAAATAATGAGAAGCACGTGATGTTGGTTGGTGATTTTTCTGATCATTATTATATTAAGTCAATTTCAGCCAATATTATTACACGGAAAGTTCGGAATCAAGACGGAATTCTAATTGAAGAAAACTGCAAAGAATACTTCGTTAATCGATGGAAAGACAATGGTTGTGTATGGAAATTAGTGGCGAAAGATTTCGATGAAGTCATTCCAAAAGTAAAAGAACATTTCAACTTAAAGTACATTTGGGAAATTATAAACTAGCCTTCCCCTCTGGCGTAAACGAGGCGGCACATTCTAAATGCCGCTTCGGTGGCCAGAGTGTGAAAGGAAAAAAATAGATGAAAAAGAAACGAATAACAACGATAGAAATTGTACATTCTCTAGTCGAAATTATCTTAGAACGATTAAAAAAAGGGGGACATACCTTGGCGTAAACCTTGAACAGTTCCCGACGCTACAATCGCATCTCGATGAAGCGTTATCGTGGCTTCAACCAGTTGCTTCTTGGGGGCGGTGAGTGGGCGACGTTCAAGCAGATCAAAGACGAAGGTGGCACGATCAAAAAGGGGTCAAAAGCAATGAAGATTCTCATCTACAAGCCAATCACAATTAAAGATGATGAGAGTCAAGACGAAAGTGAAGGAAAAAAACGAAAAGCAGATCCCAATGGTAAAGACCGCGAATGTATTTAACATTCATCAGGTCAAAGGGTTGGAACCTAAACGTGTGGTCGTTCATCGACATCATAATGCCATTGACGCTTGCGAACAGTTGTTGAACGCTTATTCGGATTGTCCAGAAGTGATCAGCGGTAAAAAATAATGTGATACAATCGATAAAATGGAGGGGGTAGATGGATGGTCAGAAAATTCTAGACGCTATATTTGAACTGAAGAATGACGTTAATAAAAGGTTTGAGAGTATAGATAAAAGGTTTGATATGGTCAATTCTCAATTTGGAGAGGTTCTAAACCGTCTTGATCGAATTGAGCAAGCGCAAGAAGAAGAAGTTGTCGCGTTCTTAAAGAACGTAAATAAGAATATAAACCATCAAATCGATATATATAATGAACTAAAAATTGATACAGAGCTGTATTATAATAAATTAAATGACATGGAACGAAGGCTATACAGATTAGAAAGAAAAGCTTAATGTGCATTAATCACTGATTGGAAAATTGAAAAACAAAAGGCAGCCGTTAAAGGTTGTCTTTTGTTTTTTAGCAATATTAATTTCACATACCGAACTTTTATTTAAAAAAAGAAAAGCTCGAAACAACAATAAATTGTTGTTTTTCATCGCTAAACTAGCAAAGAGTAGTCTTTGCAGCTATGATGGAGCACAAGCTTCTTTCTATTGTCTACAAATTTTGGTTTCTTGGTTAGATTGACATCTTTTTGGTTATACCATTCATATACTAATGTATATACTTTTGAATATATAAATTTTATATGAGGTGATATAATCATGAAAAATCAAGGAAGTAAAAGAGATAAATCTGTACAAGGGAGGAAAATCGATGACTACAAAGATGCACCCGTATGGTGGAAGTCATGCTCTCACGGTCCATGCTTATGTAAAAAAAGCACTTAACCTTGATGAGAGTACAGAATTGGAAATCGAATTAAAAGAAGGAGGTTTTTTTCGTTAAACCAATTAATAAACAAGAAACAGGTGTAGATCAAGAGTTTCTAGATTTTCTAGAGCAATCGGGTGAAACGTATGGTGATGCTATAAGGGATTAGTCGATCGAAAATGAATAATGTTTCGGAAATAGATGTGAAGTGCATCAATACATACATCATAACCAAGTACTCACCTGGAGAAGAAATTGGAATTAAAGAATATCGCTAGCACTTCACACGCAAAACGGTCAAAATCGAAACACAGTCTAACTTCGACGAATTGGATGAGGCGGTTACGCAAGATTTGGAGTAACACGGAGAAAAGCCGTTAGCCAAAAAGGAAAAGGAGAAATGGAAAACCGTCCGTAAAAGGACGCATCCCAAAGTGGAAGTATACGTATGATCCAAAAGCCAATACGTACATATGTCCAAAACTTTGACGTATTCACCACACATCGAGAAGGGTATCGTCAGTGCAAATTCCAATCCGGAAGATTGTAAAACGTATCCACTTCTTTCAAACTGTAAACAGTCACAAAATCACAAGAAAGTGCTGACGCGACATGTGTGGGAAGAAAGCAAAGAACGTGTGCGAATGAATCGACTTTCGGAGGAAGGGAAAGCGATCTATCGTAGCGAAGGTTTAAAATTGAGCGAAGCTTTGTGGATTTAAAACAACTCCATGGGCTTCGCAATTTTCGTTTGCGCCGTTTGGAAGGGGCCTCGGAACAAGGTACTCATGACGGCTACGGTGCAGAACATCAAGAAGATTGCGATGCACCTCTCCAGACAGCAGGAGAGGCTGTTTTCATGTTCACTTTGTTCACCTTTAAAAATCGTGATTAAATATTTTAATTGACCACAAGAGAAATCCTTGGTTCACGCAAACCAAGGATTTCTCGACAACCTGAAGGTATAGCTAATAAAGTGCTATACCTTTTTGAATTATTTATTGCTTACCTAAATACTTGGGGACTTTCATTATTGTTTCATATTAGATTAGCTTCAAGATTTCTTTTTCTACATATCTTAAATTTTTTTATCTTTTTTTTCTGTTAGTTCTCTGCATGGAATTTCTTGAGTTAACAAATGCAATGTTAAATTGATTTCTTTTAAATATTGTTCGTACTTTACCTTATGTTCAGAGTTTTTACAACAAGAAAAAAGCTTGATTCATTTCTGTAGTTGCTACTATGTAGAGTTTTTGTATATTTGATTTTTGTTTTTCTCCTAATGGATAAACTTTATTTGAAATAATATATCTAAATATTCAATTAAACTAACCATATAATATTGTGTCAATACCTCATTAACATTTCTATAGCACAAATCCAAATTAAGATTCTCTTTTCGTCATAGCGTTATTGTTATTAGTACGAGGTGTATTGTAAATTTTAGGAGGAGCTGGTTTTAGAATTGGTTCTTCTCCGTAAATAACTGGATCATTTTTATAATGAAATGTTCCTCTTCCATCAGGCGCTTTTCCACGTGCCCAGGGACCAGTTGAACTTTCTTCTCCCTCAGAAAAATTATAGAAATCATAAGCAACTGCTTCCAATTCATTTTCTCTCGGAAAAGTAGTTGGTACTACAATATCTCTTTCTTTCTCTTCTAATTCTTGAATTGCTGCTAACGTTCTGGTTGAGATTTCACAAATGGCGATCAAGCGATTCAACAGTCATATATTGAGAAAATCTAAACTGGGGTACAGCGCTCATCAAAAATCACGATGTCGTCTGTATCGAAGATTTGAATACCAAGGGAATGGTACGGGAAAGCACTTATCAAAATCAGTTAATGGTATCCGTCGAGTCAAATCGGTTCTCATTGCGGACATCAATCAGGAAAGAAGCCACTTGAAATCAGAGATTGGACGTATTCGGCTTGCCAAAACCACCACGATAGAGATATTAATGCCAGCAAGAATACTTTAGTTGAAGGATTAAGAGCACATGTAACAGCCTAAAATCAAGAACCAATGGAATTGACGGGGATAGCTTGGTTAAAAAGAGAAACCGCTGTTGGCAAAGAAATATTTCAACAAGAACACTCTGTTCCAAAGAATCCCCATTTTAATCTGACCGTATGAATGATAAGTGGAGGTAGTTCAAGGAAGAGTATATTCCATAGTTCACGTATCATTACGTATCAATGAACGTAAGCATTTCCATCGTAGATGAGATTAGTCAATCTACTGAGGAGAATGCACCTGGCGTTTCTGCAATTGAAGTGGAGATGTATTTCAAGAGCCTTGAAGAGTATAAAGTTATAATGTTATGGGATATTGCATGTACAGACTTAATAGGCTCTTGTTGGAAATGCTGCAACGACTATTTACCGAGAGTGAAGCATACTGTATTTACTTCATTCATGTTACAAACCATTGAATGCTCAGATGTAGAATGATAGTATAAAGGGTTATACTAAAACTCTTCAATTAGTCAATTATTTCTAGTTTTGATTGCCTCTTCAGCTCCCATAAGTTTTGAAAGCAATTAAATTGTCGTTTGGTTTTTTTTATTCTTCAACAACGGCATGTTAATTTCACCCATTTTCGTTAAAAAAAACAGGATAACCATTTCATAAAACTTCATTGTAATTTCTTAAATCTGAAACTGGTTTAATACATATTTACGTATTCCCTCTTATAAATAGTTGCAAAACTGCTAATATTGTTCTAATAAAGACAGATGTGACGAGTAGAATTACAATATACGGATCAATGAACCATAAAATCATTACCGAAATCTTGCTCAAAAGAAACGCTCCACTCACTAAAACAATGGACACGAGCACTTTTGATAAAAGACCTTTCTTATTTGAATACTTAGTAATTATTAACTCTTTCTTAATAAAAGCAGGAACTAAATTAAATATGACACTTATTGACCAACATAAAATCAATATTGAGAGAGCATACACCGTCGGCATTACAGTATGTCTTAATTGATCAAACTGACGTTCGATTCCAAAGTTTGTATAGTACCAAGCACTAACTAATTCATTTAACAAACAAGTACCGTTATTTCCATTCGTTAAAATAATAAGCCCATTTCCTGTTTTTGGTTCCATCGAAAAGTGTGCCTTCCAACCGTTATTACTTCCATCATGTGTAACAATTATACTGTTATTTGCGTGATTAATAAAATGACCTAATGCCGCCTTATCATTAATAAAGCTTTCAAAACCTCTAACTTCTAAAATAGGACTAAACATCTCTTGAATCGTGTCAGCTTCTAAAATCCCCGATCTGTGAAAGCTATTGATTTCAGCAATGATAAACTTATTCATGTCTTCTATCGTTGTATAAAGCCCGGCCGCTGCTTTCTCGATAAATATGTAGTTTGGTAACAACTGTAGTTTTAGATCGTAAGCTTTTGCTGTCTTATCTTGGAGATGATCATCCCATTGAAAACTACTATTTTCCATTCCTAACGGTGCAAGAACAACTTCATTTAGATAGGAATGAAAGTCTTCTCCTGTTACTTCTTCAATCATGAGTTGCAGTAAGTTATAACCACCACCTGAATAGCTATACCGTGCTCCTGGTTCATGTTCTAATTCAACAGGTTTTGAACCACTACTAATCCCACTAAGTGATTGCTCTAAAGTAGGCAGCTGTGTATTGGACTCGTAGCCAGAATAACCACCACCGACAGATAGCCCTGATGTATGACTTAATACCCCCCGCACTTTCTAGTTAGATCGTTATGATTCAAGGAAAATGGAATAGTAGTGATGATTGCTAATATAAGAAAAATGATGGATTTTCTTTTCATATTAACCTCCAAATTTAACAATATATAAATATCTTTTTACTATTTTTCAAACTTACCTTGTAAATTTCAAAAATGTCACAATTCGTTTATCATTTGTATTTTGTTCAAAGGGCTAGAATAAGAGCATAATAAAATACCCGTAACTAGAAGAAAGCTACGGGGAAATTACTAATTATCCATTCGTACCATTTTCCTCTGGTGTTGTTTCTTCTTCACCATATGGGTAACGATTGATTAAATTATTGTTAATTATAATCGAGCCACACCCATGATCCTTTTTAGGATATGGTTTTTTTCGTTTTGGGTGAAACAAATGATGATGCTCACTCATTTTTTGACACCTCCTATCCTTGATACACACATTTTATTGCGACTCTTCATTTGACCTATATTTTAAGCCCAAACATTCAAAAGCCTTTTGAATATATATATAATGTACTCACCTCCAATCAACCGAGCAATACTCCCTTGCTCGGTTGAAAATCATAGATATTTGGAGAAAGGGAGGTGTGTGTCTTTTTATTATATTGATTTAATAATAATCAGCCAACAAAAATAGTCTCTAGATTTATTAACTGGAGAATCATGAATTTATTAAGAAACATTCTTATTAATAAAACTTGAATAAGTTATAAAATATTCTTCAATTTGAATAAACAGAACAAGAGAACTGCTAATAATAACTTCTGTAGTTTATTTAGCAGTTTTCTTGTTTGAAAATTTGACAATACTTCACTATAAATTATTTTATCTTAGTCTTTTTTAAGTTGTGAGTGTTAATTATCTGCCGCAACATTTACGACAAAAGCAATGGCGCGAATAACCACAGAAATCAAAGCACCTATGGTTTTTTAAGCATCTATGATTAGAAGTGCAACGGCTTCGATGAAAATGTTGCTTATCACAATGGTTCCATTTGTGATGATCAAAATGAGTTTTTTTTGCAACCGTAGTTGTTGTCCTTGTTACAGCCACAATCATTAAAGTAACTCAATTGGTACCCCTCCTTTTCCTGAGATACTATATTGTATTTTTAAAACGTATATATGCATCGGCTCTTGACTTATAAATGTTTTTATAGTAGATGTATTAAATTTACTTTTAACAAAAAGTGGGCTGTTACATACAATGTGTTACCAAAGTAAGGAGGAGAAGAAGGTATGTCGAAGGGAGATATAAATATGCAGTTAAAAGAATTAAAAGAAAAAAACAAGTCTCGAATGTCATCATACATTCATTAGGGGAAAGATTTGCGATGCAGGTATCGATTTTGTAGATATCTTAAAGGATGATTGCACGGTCATTACGATATTGAGAGATTCTATCCGAAAAATTAAATGGCTAGATGACTGTCACCCGTTTGATCATCATAATCCTATTTCACGTAATCAAAACAGGAGATGTCGATACCACCACCTTCTTGGCGTAGACCCACCTTCAGACGCTTCGCATAGCAAAGGATGTCACCATCATTGTTGTAGTGATCATGGTCGCGGGCATGACTGCTGCTGTGATGATCATGGGGACGGACATCATTCATGTGATTTTACATGCCTGCAAGATTTTGCGATCCCAGTGTGTGATCACAGAACTCAGTTACGCATGGCCGGACTTACAGGTGGCTTAAGCTTTCAATTTCTTCGAAATAGAGGATGTGAAGTAATTATCGAATGTGCTTGAGCTTAAAAGAAATCATTATGATTATGTAAAAAACCTGCATAGGAAAATATGCAGGTTTTAAATGATAATGAAACAAATCTCTTCAATTTTAATATCTAGGATCTCGCTTTCGTATTCCACTTGGATAGCATCTTCTTCAGCATTGATCAAACAGCCGTTTATTGTCTGTATGTTTTCATGTGCCTCACGGGCAGCTTCTTTATTTTCCTCTTCAAGGGCGACTTGTATATCGCATCCAATGAACCTAACTAAGAAAAGACCTAGTGAGATACCAAAGAATAAGTTAATGAGTGATGGATTACCTGAGACGACTTTTCCAAAGTGAAGAACGAGGTCACGTCGAAGTTGTTGATCAATGTTTAATAATGCGGGTTCATGGTGACCACGATTGTTATCATGATCGTGATCAAGATCATGATCAATCGAGCAAATTTTTTTGAATCGGGATGATAATTTTTTTCATCGAAGTTGTTGAGAATGATAAAATCCTTGCCTGCGTCTTTGAATCCCCCGAGGAACTTTTTCTCTTGTTCTCCGCATTTAACGTGAATACGAACAAATCTCTTTCTAAGATGCTGTAATCGCATCCGTAATTGCGTATGACTTTCGTCTTCTTGTACAGCTAATGTCATTAATAAGTCATTAATTTCATGGATACAAGCATCTAACTCCTTGAGCTCCTCCGGGGATAATCCAGAGTTTGGTGAAGAATATCGTGGTGTCGGGATCGCTTCGGGACAATCACAGGGCGAACCAAATCGATCATCTCCTTCAGATGCGGATAAACATACCGGGCAGTGAAAGGCATGTTGATGATTATGGTTTGTAGAATTGTTATGAGAATCATGTACATTACTCATGTTCAACACCCTTTTCCTGAATATCTTTTACTTGCTTTAGAGGCGCCAAACATGGATCTTTTTCTTCCAATACACGTAAGATTCCCCACAAGCCAAGCTCAATGTCCCAACGAATATTCCCTGAACGGTACATATAGTCCCCAGGAATAGATAACAAGCCGCCTGCACCATAAAATAGTTCAAAATCCGCTGCGCTTCCTACTGTGTTTTGACCACGAATAGAGATAACAGATGAATTAATATCTTCTTTACTACGTTGCCACTTGTGTCCATGGATTGTAAATGAGTGGGCTCTAGGTTTGTCAGCAGGAAATACGAAACGCACTGTTGTTGGATCACCAGGATAGGCGAGAAATATAGGTGTTGACGGATCTCCATGTACGTCGGAGCTAAATACACTAGAGATATCAATATTTTTTTCTGAGTCGGTTTCTAAAACGTTCTGCACGATAATTAAACCCTCTTGATCCTTGGTCCTCTGTATCTTCAAGACCCTGCTCTGAGGAAAATAATACCGGTTCAGGATCAATAATTAAATTTCCATTTGTATCTAAAAGGCGAACTCCATCATGCATTACTAATACAAACTCTCGATATTCCCCTAAAATTGGATTGGAAATAATCATTTGACTTCCCGTATTAGAAGGCTTCCGTGTTATTGGATCTAAATAGACAGAACCTTTAGGCTCAGCAATGAAAATACCAAATGCCCCGTGGTGACGATGGTTTCTTACGTCGGCCATATCCCACAGATTGCAAGACCCTACGTTCGTGTCCACATACCAACGATAGGTGATGCTTTCGCCGGGACCAATTGTTTGATCAGGGTTAAACCCTACGGTCGCCCCATCAGACCCATTAACATCATAAGTTAGTAATTGTGGGTGCATGGAGATTCGTAATGATGGTGGAAACGGTGCTTCGACGGGAACTAATGGATACCCGTGAACTAGATGGCTATGGAATTTCGGATCAAGTTTGTTGTGTAGTGTAACCTCGATACACTCTCCAACATTACCACGAAGAATGAGCGGCTCAGGATTAATTTTCCCTCTTCGAATCGCTTTTTCATTCTCGGCGAGAGCAAAGACAATACCAAATGGATCATGATCACCGTAATTGTTATAGACGATATCAGTTTGTAAAGCAACGACTTCGTACTTACGTATGGGGGCACTAACAGGAGCTGGCTCCCCTGGATTAGTAGCAGGAGGTGGATTGTCATATGTTGGGCAATTGATTAATTCTTTATGTCGTTTAGGAGGTGGAATTCGATCTGGTAGTGGTAAAATTTCTGGGTGTTCCTCATGATAAGATGAAATAATCCCCCAGTTCCCTAACCATAGGTCGTCAATTGAGCCAAAATGATATAACATATCGAAGTCGCCGTCACCTTCGATCGCAAATTCCATAGTGAAATGTTCAGAAATTCCAATGTGCTCTTGTTGAGTGAGCTCGGAATCCAAATCACGTCGTTCGCGGTTCCAACGCTGCCGATGTAAATTAAAGCTGTGCGATTCTTCCTGTGCCCCTTGAAACAGGCGTATACGTACTGGGTCTCCGTTGTATGTTCCTAACATGGGCGTTACTGGATCTCCGTGAAGATAGGAACTGAATACATAAGCTGGATCGCAATCAGGCTTGGCTAATCGAAATTGCAGGGGTTCATTTTTATAGTTAATCCCCATTACACCCGGATCTTCATGAGAACCTGGAAAGGGTGGTGGATTTAGTGGGCAGCCGTCTTTATCAAAGAGGAAAGCAAAGTCTTGCACAAATATGCTCATTTCTCGGTAGTCTGGAGTTAGAGGATTAACTATCATCGCTTGTGTTCCAGATTCAATGTCTTTCCCTGTTTTCATATCTAAATATCTAGAACCCTTTGATTGAATGTTAATCCCACCGAATACTCCATGTGGTTGGTGAGCATTCGCAAATAAATGATCGTGAAAAAATGTCCCTTTTAATTCAACATCGGCATACCATTGATAACGAATGGTCTCACCAGGAAGAACTCCCGAATCATAATTCCATCCAACATTTGCCCCATCGGATACCAAGGGATCAAATTTCACAAAATGAATGTGTAGTCCAGCTTCGTAAGTTCGTTCGACTAGTTGAAACGCGTTCCCACCCAAAGTTTCGGGCAACTTATTTGTGAATTTTACGTGTATACATTCTCCCTGGTTCGCACGAATGATGAGGGGTTCGGGTACCTTTCTACCTGCAACAATATCTTCTTCATCTTCAGCTAAAACAAACATTCTTCCTTCAGGGTCGTGCCAACCTTCTTTGTTGTAAATAATTGGTCGTTGAATAGCTACCACATGAAACTCTCTTACGGGCGTAATGTCTGCAATACAGGGATTTGTAAATACAGCCCCTGGCTGTGCATTAGTTGTAAATTGGTTAATTTCAAGCGTCGTTGATTCTCTTCCTCCAATAATTCCTAACGGTGGACGCGGGGCTTTACAGCCATTGATTCCTGGAATAAAATTCGGAAATCCGGGAAGTTCCGGTGTCGGTTTTGGTGGGGAGGGACGGTCAGGTAAAGGATTTAAAGCCTTGATGGGCACTCCATTGGGATAACATTGGCTCCCGTCCTGTAATGTGTTAAAAATTCGATTCATTCCCCACATGCCTTCATGAAAGTGAGGATAAAGGTGACAATGAATGATGATATCGCCAATAGCCCCTTGTAAGCTTCCTGCCCCATATAAAGGTGAAACTGTATATGAATTCTGTGGGGATATTGCTTGTGAATCAATGATTTCTGAATCCTGATCCTGCATTTCAAAAAGCCATTGGTGCACATGATAATGAAAGACATGCGTTTCTTGCACACCACCATGAATTAATCGGATTTTAACAGGATCCCCAACATAGGCACGAAGAATCGGTGTCGCAGGGTCCCCAAATGGCCATGAATCATGATGAACTTCTTCACCTGAACAATCTGGACACACGACTCCTTCGTGGATTAATTTCATTCGGTTTCGCATCGGTTCAGAACGATAATTTACTGAATGTACTGCCTCAGGTTGTAATGTGTGCGTACTGATAGGGGTGTTTCCCGTTAAATCATCCACCTCCATCTCATCATGAAAAAACCATGCATATTCTCGAAATGAAGGGAGTATTGGGTGATGAATATCTGCATAAAGCCCGCTGTTCATAAACTTCCCTGTAACTGGATCAGTCCATGTAGAGCCTTTCGGTTGGACGATTAATGCCCCGAATAAGCCGTGCACGTTGCTTCCAAGTTCACTGGATAAAGAATTTCCTAAGTCTGTAAAAATGTTAATGCCTTGTTGAGATACACTCCAGCGATAGATTTGCTGTCCGCCTGGGGGACAAGGTGGCGCTGTAGAATCTTTATTACAACCTACAAAAGCTCCGTCAGAAGTTTGAATGTTATATTCAACGTTTTGAATATGCATTGATGTATCAAAGGCTAACTGGTTTTCAAATACTATTTCAATATCATCACCTGAGTTGGCTCGAATAACTAGAGGTTCAACAAGGTTTACTGGTTCAAATGGATGTTTCGCCACCAATGCCCTAACCTTTTTTTCGTTTTCTTTTAAAACGTATATCATCCCGTTTGGATCGTGATCACCAAAGTTGTTGAGGACAATTCGAATCGGTATAGCAACAACATGAAATTTTCTCAGCAAATTAGTTCTCCTTTCCGTTAGGCAAATTACCTAACGTAACGATGGGATTTTGCAGTATTCGTCTTCGATGTAAAACACCTCAATGTCATCAACATGAATCCAAACGGGTTCTCCTTTTTCAAATTCGGAAATGTGAGTCGTGTCCACATTTACTGAAACGTAATCATTGATGACATCTACAATTTGTCCTATGACCATAAATGGAAATTGAGGAAAGAGAACAAAAACTTGTTTCCCAATCCCGTTAATAAATGTTTGTGTGACGAATTCTTCACGAATCGAATTAATTGATCTTTCAGAATTCATTTGTGGAGAGTTTTCCACCATTTCACCTCCTCAAGTCAATGGAATTTTAGTATCAGGATCAAAAGGAACAATAAATGTGATTTTTTCCAGTGGGAAGTTTAGGGGGGTAGGAAAATGATAGAAAGGTGCATTACTCATTTTGATAATGACTGGATCCAATGTTAAAAAGCCGACTGTCAATCCTGCAACTGTCCCCGTAAAAATCGGTCGAAAAGTTTGACCAAGAATATTGAGCTGATCGGCAACGGTGACTAATAAGACCTCTGTTCCTACAATGTCTTCAAATGGGAAGCTTCCAAGGATAAGACTTCTTTGCTCTCCTTCATGTTGTGACAATTAATACCCTCCTTTAAGATTTATTAATTAGGTGTCTAATGAATTCTAATCACTCACAAATAGAGAAAATCAAATTATATATATTCACAATTAATTAAAGTATTCTAATTATTTAGCGCTAATCAAATACCAAAGTGGATTCTGTGAATTGGTGGATTTTTCCTGTATATTCATTGATGCGTAATGAGACGTAACCTTTGTTTGTGGATGGGATTACCATTTGATAAGGGAAGTCTTTATGAGAGCGCTTAGAGGTCATTAACCATCGAGGTGCTATTCTGTATATGAAGAGTATCACAAACAAGTCGATTTCAGAGTGAGGCATTCGGAATCTTTAAGCGATCATCTTGCGGGGTATTCATTTAATTAAGGTGCATCGTTTACCCGCAATGATCAAGCAATTACACTGTTACTTAACCGTGCGAGGTATTTGCATAAAAAGGCGCACTCGGAATGAGTGTACCTAATGAGAGAAGAGCTTGTATTAGGATATTATACATATTTACATAAAAAAAGTGTGATCAATTCAATAACATGAGACTGCTAAGAGAGAGGCAATTATATAATTTATAAGTATCAGAGGGGAATATACATTTTAAATTATGTAGGGCTTTGAAAGTGTCTAAGTCTCAACGGGAGTTTTAGACGCTACCTCCACAATCATAGTCTATATTTCATATATATAAATAAGGAAGACAGGCTCAACAGAAGGCATTGTGTGGGAACAAAATGAAACTTGCTCATCTACCAGAATAAATTTGGGTTTACGTTAAAATCATCAATGTCCTTAACAGGCAAGGTGACTAAATGACTGCACAATAAATGTAGATGAACTCATCCACTTAAAACTTACAGTAGCACGTACAACATTAAATCCACCATTTACTCCAAACTCTGAACTGATTGTGTACTTGTGGTTGGAAGTGAAATAAGAGCTAACAATATCAAATGCATTATTACACCTTAGATATTAAGTTGCTTTTTCAATAATTAGCTTAAGTTTTTCTATAGCATTGTCAATGTCTTGGTTGTTCACTCGTGCAAAGGTTAATCTAAAGTATCCATTTTTATCATCATAAATACTTCCTGGCATAAACAAAAGGTTATTATTAATACTTTCATTAATAAGTGTCCTTTCGTTATATTCATTATTTAATTTCACCCATAAGTAAAATCCTTCCTTTGGTTCTCGATACTGCACTAAATGCTTTAGTTCTCTATTCATAGCTGTCACTAGGATGTCTCGCATCCAGTTAGAAAAATTGATGGAGAGAAGGGGGGAAGTGAAAAATTGATGTGCTTTGAAATGCTATTAGAGTAGCTTTTTACTCTAGGTACAAGTTAAATATTTTTATTTTTTATAAGTTTAAGCATGATTTTACGTGGGTAAAAAAATATCTAAACATTATTCAACTAGTGAGGAGAGATTTTAAATGGGAAAAAGCGGTGAAAAACGTTCACAAGAACAAAACAAAGAATTGGACGCCAAGGGAAGCATGCAAAAGGGAATCAATCAGATGAAAAAAAAGAAAGATAATAAAAGTTCTTAACGGTTAGATTATATAATTTAAAGCAAAAAGAGCGTTATTTAATCTCGCTCTTTTTGCTGGAAATCATTAAATGACTAAGCAATTTCGTGTAGCCTATTTAATAGAAGGAGATATTAACAATGCCTAAAGTGAAATTTTCACAATTGGACAGAAAGAGCCTATTTTAGATTTTTATAAAAACTATGAGGAGGTATCTCAAACCATTAATAATTTGGATGACTCTCTATCTAACAATACTTTTGTTTCCTATACGGATTCTAATAAGACTGAGGTATTAGTTCGAACTGATAACATTACGCATATCCATGTGAGCGAAGAATAGTTCAAGAAAGTAGCAGCATTAGATGCTGTTCGTAAAATGAAATCGAAATACTCATCATCATGTATTTATGTTATTAATCCTCAACCTTACGATGAACAAAGAATGACTAGCGAGGATTACGGTTTACCTGATGGCAATGTACATTATGGCAAGAACAAGCATGAATTTCAATTTAAGTTAATAAATTGTGGTTTTAAAGCTCAAGAAGTAACTCAGTTGGAAAGAGAAATTGATCCAGGAACTATATTAGTAATTGTTTGCACTTAATGTACGAACACATTGAATTTGAATCATTTGCTTAAACAAATTAATATGTGCAGTGCAGAGGAGTGGAGTTTTTATGCTCTGGACAATTATAATTTTAATTTTGGTTTTGTGGTTTTTAAGTTTTATCGGAGAAGTGGGTGGGGGGTTTATTCACACCTTACTTGTCGTGGCTTTAATAATATTTTTCATTCAGGTTATAACCAATAGAAAAAAAATAATAATATTATTACATCAATCATGTAATAGTTAGTATAAAACGACAATCAATTTTGATTGTCGTTTTAGTAAAGAGTTAATAAAGAGTAAATACACATATATATATACTTTTAAAACAAGTCGTTTACTATTTATAATAATTGGGTAAAGAAAATTTCAAAATTATATAGAGAGGAATTAGTAGTTATGAGCTTGCCTAATGAACTAATGAACTTATCTAATGCTATATTTCATAGTGTTGATAAATTGACATTAAGACTACTTAAAAAGCTAAATTTGAAATTAACTATAATAATCCTATTAATAAAGGTGACTTTATTAAGAATCACTATGACCTATTAGAACGTCTTATACAAAAAAATAAAGTGTGAGCTTTCTAAATCCTCGGATACAAGTGGTGAAGTCAATCTGGATTATGATCCTAAAAATAAAGTTGCTGAAATGGATGTAACTTTAAGTACAATGGTGGAGCTCTTAACTATGTATCGCTCAGAGCTTTTGTATTACATACAAGAAAAATCCCATGAAAATAACGTTTCTACAAAAACAAGTCACATTCTGATGAATAAATCAATTCAAATATTTGATCAAGCAGTAATAGATTCTATAAATAATTATAACAGTAAGAATGAAGAAGCTCTTGATATTATGAAAAAGGAAATAGTTAAGGTATCTGCACCTTTGGTTCCAGTAGGAGACAATATTACTGTTCGATCACACAGCAAACATCTACAATCATGTAGTCCCAGAGATTAAAAAAATAAGCTACACCAACAATTATTCTTGATTTTTCAGGAGTTTACCGCCTTAATAGTGAAGTAATTAAAAGATGCTTCGATATTGCCAATCTATTGAAGTTAATAGGGACTGAGCCAATTATTACTGGTATTCGACCTGATTTATCGCGCATGGTAGTCCAGTCAGGCTTTAGTATTAATTCTTATCAGATTTATCGAAACGTGAAGGAAGCACTTAAGGCCATTGCGTGATAACAAAATAATTACAGTTTATATAACGAAGGCTATAAATTTATTAGCACAATCAAGAAGAAAGCTACTGAATAGCTAGGGCATTGGGAGAGGAGGATGATCATCTATCCTCTCCCAACGATAATTATCAACCTTAGTAAATAATCAAGTATAGATAAAAAAATATGGTTCTACTATAACGAAGAGTAACCTTCTCTCGGATTAGTTTTCCACGCTAATGTCTCAGTATGTTCTAAGTTTCTTTATGTTCCCATTCAAGTTCATTCATTTCCTCTTTTTTTTAACTCCTGCATTTCTTTCCATCCCGGCATATGTGTCGCAGGCTCTGCTAACAATCTTTTCGCCAGCACGCTCATTGCATCGCTTGAGGTTAACCTAAGTAAGCTCTCTTAATAGAAAAATTGTACTATTACAAAAGACTGTAAACGTTTAACATTGTGAAGGTTCAAAAAAATGTTGGTATCAGCTTTAATGTGAATTCTAACCCTGCTGGTGCTAGATATTTTTCGTTATCTTCCTTACGGTACGGGTCAGACTTTCACTACGTAAAGTGGCAATCTCTCAAAGCCATTGCTCGTGTACCCCACACACTATAGAAATAATATATAGTGTAATAGGTGACTTGTGTTAATTTTCTGATTTTTGTTCTGGTTGCTTTATATAAAAAAGCACGCCCCATTAAGAGACGTGTCAAAGTTGGTACATACATTTATGCGGGATTTGGAATGGACATTAATAATTTCACCTATTATTAAGATTATATACATCGAATTTAAAAAAAGCCTCAGTAAGATGAGACATGTACAACCATTATCATTACGTATAACTGCTATAAAGAAAACACGCCAAGGAGTTAAGGCGTGTCAACTTAATATCATAACCTAAGAATGTGTCTCGGGAGAGACATTTGTAGTTTGTGGAATAAGTTATAAAATATACAAAAAAAGCACGCCTCGTAATGAGACGTGTCAAGGTTGATGCAGAACAAAACAAAGAGTTGCTGTAGTAAAATTATGTACAAGTTCAACAGGAAAGTATACAATCTTGTAAAATAAACATGCCTCAATGTCTGAGGCGTGTCAACTTATTGTCATGATTATGGGTTACCACACAGGAGATAGCTTTTATATAGTTTGTTGGACATGTTAAGATGTGATCTGATGAGTTTAAATTTGAAGAGGTTTCAAAAAAAAGCAGACGACCAATATGCTATGATAAGAGGATCTACCAGAGTAACCAGCAAACTTAGATTTTAGCCACGAGTAATAAATTTTCTTTAACTAATAGGAGCCTTAACAGAACAAAGGCATTAAATTTGGCCAACTTTAAATATCTCATACTTCTTTTCACTTGGAATTGTTATTGATGGTTCCATTTCTCGTTCGATCGCAAAACGCCGACACAGTCGACAACATCGGGGAGACAAGGCCACTTTCAGTAATCAATGGAAAGACTAGGAATAGACAATAATAATGTCCTTCCTAGTCTTTCTTTTCACTCTGATCATATAAAGAATTTACATCATTGAACACATCAACTTCAATTGGTTTATCTAAATGCATCTGTCGAAACAGGAGAAATAGAGGCAAGGCCAAAGAAACACCAACCGTTAGTGTAGCAATAATCGGAATCCATAGATACTTCATTCCTTTACGCTTTCCTTCGTAAATGATAAAACCGATGATGACAATAATGGAGATGATCACATCCCACCAAGCGAACGCCCCCATTCTCGACTGGCTCATCTCGGCAAAGAATTGTGGCAGATTAAAGCCATAGTGATATAACCACGGTAACAACTGAGAATAGGGAAGTATTGTCCCAAGTATTGCTAATACTCCATAAAAATACTTCATTTGATCTCCTCCTTCTCTTTAAGATTATTCACAACTACTTAATTATACAACGTATTGAACAGTAGAAACCTCGCAGTCACTTCGATTTAGTTTGCAAATGGAATAGGTATAAGGTATGATTATTTTGAATGAATGATCTTTACCTACTTTGCTTTTCGTCCCCCTTATCCTTTTGATAGGCGCAGGGATGAAATGGATATGATGATAACTACGGTTGCATCGGATGAATCACCCTTAAAAAGAACAACAGATCCATCAAAAAAAACCAACAACAAGGCATTGTTAAAAACTCTAAAACAAAAGGGTTCTTTAGCAATGCTTTTTTGTTCTAGAAACTAGAGGAACAGACCAGGTAGCACTAAAATAATTGAAGGAGAGAACAATATGATTAAGTACCCTGCACCAACTTTGGAGAAGCGTCTGGCAGCATCAAGAATGGAGACTCGTTTTTCTGGATACAGAGCTGCTAATCGATACGTAGAGAGGGAAAGAAAAGAGGCAGGCTGATGGTTTGTACATCAATGTTTATCCAGAGGATGGGTTCGTTACTTATATGCCTGGGCCAGTGCAATTAGAGAACAATTTAAGGTACTTCCAGAAAAGATCTTGAACGCGGATGCTCCATCGCTTAACCGCTTTGTGAGTGATGTCATTAATTGGGCATTAAAACATCGCGATTCTTTTTTTTGTGGAGAATCTTGATTCGTTTTATTCCGATGGTGAAGTTCTAGGTAACGTGATTGATAAACTAGAAGGTTTAGAAGACATGAATTTCATTTGAGTAAAAGATATACGTGATTGTATTGACCTAACTGACTTAGGTAAGTGTCTATGGGCATGGCTAAGAATTGTGAGGACGTATGATTGTGAAGCAAAAGTAATTTTATGGAGATGAAGTTCCCGATGAACACCTATTGGCAAGTTCGTGAAAGCTGTGAATGTCTGCTGCAGGAACTAGAAGATAAGTTTCAGCAGGCGAACATTCCTAGTCGAATCGACCGTTTAATGGATCAATTGATATGTATTGAACAAATTTGGGAAGAAGCAAAACAATCCAAGAGATTGCCTGGAACTCTGACAATAAAAACTAAGAAAAGGCATGACTAAAACCGTTTATTTGGTTTTGGTTATGCTTTTTTTAAATACCAATAATAAGGGAGCGAACAATGATGCGTTATACAGTTGCATTAATTATTACAGACGAAGAGAGCAAAAAACTAGATGCTTATGTCAACCAGGATGAAGCCTTTAAGGATTGGTTTGGTTGTAGTAAGCGGACTGAAATTGAAGGTAATGCAGTGACTTACTTACTTGATCATGTGAAGGATCGTTATGGATATATTGATAAGCTAGATAGCTATCTAGACAAGGTGGATAATGCAACGTTTCAGTATCAAGTAATGATGGATGATAGATGGGAGATGTATGTGAATCAAGGTATTTATGAGGATGGTATCTAATCAAATAAGATATAACGCTGATTTAAAAATTGTTAAGGCACAAGCCATTGACTGGAGCCAATTAGCGACTCGTCTGTCCTATTTAAGCCAGGAACATAGCGGTTAATGTAATGAGCGAGATCAAAGGGATCTAGACCTTGTTATGGTGGCTGTAGAACGTTTAGATAAGCATTTGCTTTCGTTCCTACATGGCCAAACATACTTCTCTAAACTGAATGAGGTCTTAGACGAACACATTGGTTAATGAATAACAATCTATCGTACGCTCAAAGGCATAATTTGCGTGTTAATCGCTAATTGTGTCTTTTTTTGGGGTGAATGAACGTGATGACGCAGAGAAGTAGCAAATAACTATTAATAATAGAGGGCTTATACACACCGAGATAGAGAGAATTTGTATAGAGAATTAAATTAACTTGAGTCACCTAGTGTAAGAACAAAAATGGTCGATGCATGAGTAACAAACATACCAACGAAAGCAATGATTTGTTGAGTGTTATGCAATTTGAACATTAAAAAAGCAATGTAATAGGTTTTAAGCATATAGACAATAGATTATAGTGGTAGAAGAAAGAGATAATAAAGCTTCTATTCTAAAGTTAGTAGAAGTTAAATTATTAGTAGGAGATGTTATGAAAACTGAGTTAAATACTTTAGAAACTATAAAGAAAACATTGCCGAAGTTAATCAAGTTATTAAAACTAGGAAAAGACCGTAATTATCCAAATTTGTGGTTGCAATGTTTAGAAGGAATCAAAGTAGTTGCAAAAAACTTGAAAGAACACTGGTTGATGTCTATGTTAACTTTAATTGTATCTACTATGGGTGTTCAAATTTTCACACCAGTCTTACCTCTAATTTTAGAAATGTACCCGGATACTTTTGGGGCCCGTGCTCTGTTTTTGATAATTCTTACTTTACCGGTAATTATTATACTTAAAATGCTTGGCAAACAAAATTTAAGCCAACCAGATCACTCTAAATTTAATTATTTACTTTATAGAAATATGCGCCCAGTAGAAGATGAAGCGTTATATTCATTAGTAGACATGTCACAAGAGATAGGGATTGAACTTGAAAAATATAAACTTAATACCGATGCCGATAATAATCGATTGAAAATTCTAATTGATAAGAACGAAAAATTAACAAATCAATTGGAAGAGCAGATTCAAATTATTAATGAGACGAATAGCATGTTACAAGAGAATACAGAAACTATTGAACTACTTGAAAGAGGTATTCAAAAGTATGTACGGTTGTTAGATAATTTCTGTAGGAATATGGTTGAAATAAGTGGAGGAAGAATGAATTATGGTCATTTTGAATTTCCGGCAGGATATGAGATATATGAAGTTACTTATCAAGCACCCCATGGTAAGAGAAAGTTTCAATTATTAGGCTCTAGGGGAATAGGTACTACAAATATAGATCCAAATTACATGGATGTGTTTGATTTAAATCTCGTAATAGATGAGAATTTAGATGTAAATGCCCCTCTTATTCAAGAGAAAAATGACTATACAAGTTATGTGTGGTACATTGAAATTGAAGAATTCTCTTGGGTTATGAGGCTCAATGTATCATCGGAAATTCTTATTGGAGAAGATGAAAAGGATCGTGTATTTATTTCGGAGCTTATGAGTCTACTAACTATTAACGGGCTAATTTTACATCATTCTAATTGGAAGGAGGAGAGTTAATATGGCAAATCATTTAAAAGTAAGAAAGACAGGGCAAATACTTCCTGCTAGAAAGAGTTATTCCGCGTCTAGTCATACTCAAAAACAAATTAGAGCAAACAAACAATTAATTGAACGTAATAAAAGAGTAATCAAACGATCAAAAGAGGTGATGGAAAGCTAATGAAACGTTAGCTTTCCTTTTTATTTTTCTCTACAACTTTCTTGTTTTTCTCAATCTGTTTTCTGTTTTTCTCAATCTGTGATTTTGCTGCTGATTTATAACCATTAGCAGTAACAAATTTTGTGTCTTTTTTCATGATTTTCAACCTTTTTTTTAGTTTCATCATGGACAAAATCAACGGACATTAAACGTTTAAGCAAAAATGAAACTGTATCACTATGGTGTGGTTATAAGTGACAAACGAGATATAATGATAAACTTGATAAAGCCAATGGCTTTAGATAGTCATTGGCTTTATTTTTAGCCCAACATACTCTTAATAAGTCTACGTTGTTTGAGGTAAAGCTCAATAGTTTGTATTGGAATGTGGCCAAGGGCGGCGCGCATTGCAGTAAGATCAGCACCATGCTCTAAACCCTCATAACAATTGAAATTGTTTTTTTTCTTATTAAAGAAAATTTATTATATAGATACTTTAGTATTAATATAGTATATAATTAAAACAATACTGTGTGGGGGTATATAAATGCAACCTGTTTACGAAGTTATAGTTATTGGAGCGGGTCAAGCTGGAATTGCAATGAGTCAACAATTGCAAAGCGACGGAATTGATAATCATATCATGCTAGATAACCATAAACGTATCGGTGATTCTTGGCGATTACGTTACACGTCTTTAGTTTTATTCACACCTAGATCGTATTCTTCACTACCTCGATTAGAAATGAACGGCGATCCTGAGTCATTTCCAACTAAAGATGAAATGGCAGATTATTTAGAGACTTATGTTGAACATTTTCAATTACCTTATCAACTCGGTGTGAAGGTTATAAAGGTTGAAAAGCAAGCTAATTACTTCGAGGTACATACATCACAAGGAATTTTAAATGCGAATCAAGTAGTTGTAGCTTCTGGTGCTTTTCAACAACCATATGTTCCCTCTGTAATAGAGAATGACGCAGCTACCTCCCATTTACACACATCCGAATATAAAGATTCATCATCATTAAATAGTGGTTCTGTCTTAATTGTAGGAGGTGGTAATTCAGGGGCGCAAATTGCAGTTGAACTATCAAACATTTGTGAAGTGACACTTTCTATATCGCATCAACCTAAATTTTTACCCTTAAAAGTAGTAGGGAAAAGTATTTTTAATTGGTTAGAGAAACTCCGCCTTCTGTATGCAGGAACGGATACGAAAAGAGGAAAGCTCTTTCAAAAACAAAATGATCCTATTTTTGGAAAAGAGCTTAAACAAGCAATAAGAAGAAAGCAGGTAAAAATTAAGCCTCGAGTAATTAAAGTAGATGGAGCAAATGTTACATTTAAAGATGGAAGTAAGCTCCAAGCAGACCAAGTTATCTGGGCAACAGGTTTTACTCCTTCCTATAAAATGATTGATATTGAAGGAGCCATTGATGAAAACGGAAAACCTCTACATAAAAGGGGTGTTAGTCCAATTGATGGATTATATTATATTGGGTTACCTTGGCAACATAGTCGCGGATCAGCGCTTATTTGTGGTGTTGGCAAAGATTCTGAGTATTTGATGAGACAATTAAAATCTTAATTAAAATTGCGCCTTTGTTGTCGTATCCTAAGACTCTCGCTTTTATTATGTAACTACTGAATATAAAGAGTTAGTAACGTATTTATGATATTAATTATAGTGGCTGAAATGCTTATGAACGGTCCTTTACACACCCTTAATGAAGGGGATATTACCATTTCGGTTATTGAAGCGATTACGTTAGCAGTTGGATATAACGAGGTTATCGTTGTATTACTCAATAGAAAAAAGTAAGCTCTCATTAGTCTGCCAGACTTTTTTTTGAGTGGGACTTACCTTCTTTAGAAGCCTATTTGCCAATTGCTCGTAGCAAGGAAGGATCCGCCCTAGTACTGTAATCTTATGAACATTATGATTAAAATCAATTTTTATTTAAAAATTGATTTAATAAAAGTGTAACATTAAATAATTAGTTTAAAGGGTATTGTCATTGTACCCCCTCTTTTGATATATATACATTATAAAAAAAGCCCGTAACTGGGCTTTTTTGTGCTCTAATCTTCAAATATAGGATTAAAACGGAAGTTTTGTTCAAAACCATAGAAGTAACAAGATATGGATTAAACCTTAAATCATAGCCAATAAAGAGCTTCTTGCTACTAGTCTTTGTTTAGGCATTTTGCAATCGTAAAAAAAAGTTTTTCTTATAATCCTCGTGTTTTTTTGCAAAAGAGCACCTGAAGAGAGAGTGCGCTTGTTATTAAGATGTAAACTTTATACCCTGATATTTAAGGTAATAGTTAGTGCTAAATTAATCTAATATTATGCGTAAAAAGGCACGTTCATCAGAACGTGCCTAAAAGAAAGGACTACAAGCCTTGTTGCCGGATGGCTAATGTCATTGTATGCAATAAGAATTTTATAATGACACTTAAGTACAATGTAGCTTTTTAAAAATTCAACCCAATGGAAGTGTATCAAAATATATCTAGCTGGTCTGCCAAGACAATGAATCATTTATGATTTGGTTGGCAAAAGTAAGGTCAAGAACAAAGGAGGTATATGAGCTACATGATTTTTATATCTATAATGACTATGGTGGTACTCATACGACTTCGATAGCTCGGCGCACCATTTAGGTCTTTTAACAACATCAAATTCATCATTATCAAAAGAAAAGATTCTTGATATCAAATTTTTCAATAAACTAACAAAAAAAGATGCCGGGAAAGTTAATATTTTATGAAAAACTGATCAAGGAAACTTAGTGTTTACAATTAGACGAAAAAGATCTAAATTGGTTGTTCCTGCACTGGCAGAGTTGTTTAAACAATTACCTTATTCACAGGGATTTGATAAAGTGATTTTCTCTAACACATCTCCAACAGTTCCAATATCGATGACTTTAGGGGGCGGACTATCTAGGGGGTTAGGTTTAGACACACTAGGTGTTCCGTTATTAATAAAAGGAGCGAAGCAATGCAATTCGAATATTTTTGCTCTAGTTTTAAAAACCAAAGAGATGGCAGAGCAGTTATCAGACACTGTAATTATAATTGACAATAAGGAATTCAAAATTTAAAAATGCTCTTTATTAAAGAGTTCTAGGTCAAATTAAATACATAAAAAAAACACACCCATAACGGGACGTGTCAAACCACATGACCATAAAGTAAGATTGCTCAGAGAGAAGCATTTATATTCTTCTACAAATTTGCTTGGGATATACTTTGCTGAAGAATTTTCAAACTTTAGAGAGTCAATTAAAAAAAACGTTGCTCTAAGCAATTCTGCATTCGTCTAAATAATAATATGCGCTCATAAGGAAAACACGCCCAACGGAGTAAGGGCGTGTCAGCTGAATACCATAACCTAGGAATTGTCTCAGGAGCGACATTTATATTATGTGTAATGAGTTCAAAAGTATGCAGAAAACGAAAAAAAGCGCGCACATTAATTGAACGTTTTAAGGTCAACGTATGATTTTTGCGAGAAGTTGAGTGATATCCAATGTCATGATCACATTTGTAGAATTAAGTTCATCATTAAAAAAATTTGGCGGAGGGTTCACAGCATTTAAGTCTTAACAAAGTCTTAAACGGCTCCCTCCAGTATCAGTATATGTTTAAGAATTGGAAATATGAAAAAAAGCACGCTCATTAGAGCTTGCCTGCGGATTTGAAAAGGATCTATGGAAGAGCCTTGATTATATGGTTTCCATTTCAACTCAACTTATACAAGAATGCTCCACTATTTTAGGTGACGGCTGTTCTTGTTCGGTTTTAAATCTTATATATTAGCAGTTATAATGGATTTATGTCAGATAATGATGTTACAAACTTAATTCGTTTGCTGATTGGTTAAGAATATACTAGGATTTCTCCCCAGTTAGGGTTACTCAACCACAGCAGCATAAGAGAAACGTTACGATATATTGAGGTATATACCTAAGTTGAAAAAGATCAGGCTGTACTTTCTTTAGATTTATAAATATCAATCACATCAAGATCAATTGTTTTCGTATACAAAACTAACGATTAGCTTTTCCAATGTATCTTGTATATTGTGAAGAGCTAATAGGAGGGAAAAAGGAATGGTTTTTGACGTTGAACGTTTTCGAAAAGTCGTGAAGATGACCGGTGAACGAGCGATGCTCGATGCAAAAATGAATAATACGTATATCGTCTACCAAAAAGGTTCGGAACTTGTTCGAGAATATCCAGATGGACGGATAGAAAAAGATTCTGGTATGGAACCGCTATCATGAGTCCTTCATGTTTTATGATCATATAGGGTCGGTGATTAATATTGATCCCGATGCCTTAGTTACAAAACATGAGAATCGAACAACTAAAAACCCTACGCTCCGTGCAGGGAAAGAGGCACTTCAGATCGTCAATGAATGTATTCAATTAAATCAAGACTTCTCCATAGAAACCACATTAGCAAGCAAAACATCTATACGTCAGATAAAACATGCTAAATCCAAAGGATTCCAAGTAGACGTCATTTATGTAGGAACTAACCATGTTGCCATTAATTTAAGGCGTTTGTTTAGAACATTAAATTAGTGAGGGATACCTATAAAAACAGGCACATCTTGAGTCCCTTAAAGGTGTGCCTGTTTATTAAAAAGGAATCAATCTTGTAATTATAAATTGATCTTAAATTATAATTGTAATAAAATTTATAATATCAGGTTAAGCTATAAGAAGGATTTATTTTATTTATGGCGGTGAATGCAGGTGAATGCAGTGGAACGAAAAATAACGAATGTCGGTAAATTAGACGGAGTAACATTGCCTCATGAAGTATTAAAACACATGAATGCGAAACGCGGAGATCGTTTGTCGTTTCAATTAAATGATGATGGGTCGATAACCCTTTCTAAAAAAAGCTTCATTAGAGCATTTAGATTTTGTTGACGATGAAGACTTTATCGAAGGGTTAAATAAAGCGTTGAATCGATACGGAGATGGCTACAAAGAGTTGGTGGACAGATAGAATGGCCACTAAGTATCTAACAGCCGAGGAAGTCATTTATTTGAATGCGGTACAAGTGAAGAAGTTCTCTCCAGGTGAGACGATCGAGGTGTTGTACCCGAATTTGCTTGATATAGCACTGAGTCGACCGAAACAGTCTGTGATGGGCGAGGATGCTTATAAAAGTATCTATTCTAAATCAGCAGCACTCTATCAGAGTATTGCTCAAAATCATTGCTTTGCTTCCGCGAACAAACGAACCTCTAATTTAGTTACTTTTATTTTTCTTTACAAAAATGGGTATGAGTTAATGACAAGTAATCGAGAAATGGTTGATTTTACGTTGAAAATTGTTCAACATGATGTAAACCTCGATGAGATTAGTGACTGGCTTAAAAGGAACTTATCACAATTCCACTAGCAAGGATTGATAAATCACAAGACAAGGTAGTGAATGGAATGAATGACGTTTTAGCTAAAGCCACGAACTTAAAAGAAGTATTAGACCATAAACGGCCGATGAATTTGCACACGTTGCATTCGTTACAGAAAGACTATATCCTTCGAAGCACCTATCATAGCAATGCGATTGAAGGAAACACGTTAACGTTAAATGAGACAAAAGCGATATTAGAGGATGGGATTACCGTTGGTGGGGGAGATCTCTAAGAGAACACTTAGAGGTCATTAACCATCGAGATGCTATTCTGTATGTGGAGAATATCACAAACAATCAAATTACAGAGCGAGACGTTCGAAATATACATGCAATCATCTTGAGAGGCATATATGAGAGCGCAGGTTCTTATCGAAGTGAAGAGGTTCTGATTCAAGGTGCTTCGCATAAAGTTACGCCTTCTTATTTAATTAAAGAACATATGAATGATCTCATGAATTGGTATGAGACGTCTATTGCTGATTCGGAACACCCAATTGTAAGAGCAGCTATGCTACACAGCAAATTCGTCAATGTGCATCCTTTTTTTAGATGGCAATGGACGTACCGGGCGTTTGATCATGAATCTAGAATTAGTACGCTGCGGGTATCTGCCGGTCATTATTGAAGTTGAATCGCGACAAAGTTATTATGATGCGTTAGATGTAGCAGGTGCAAAAGCTGATTTCAGTCAAATTATTGACTATATTACGGAGCGAGAAGTTAGAGCGTTGGAAATGTATCTTGACTATACGAATTAATTTGCAGTCAATTAAAAGGCTCTTAATGTGGATATAAAGATGTATATTGAGAGTTGCTTATTACTCTGCATATTTGCTAAGATATGATTATAAACTAATAAAGCCCATCAGTTTGCGACCACTGACAGGCAATATTAGAGGGAAGAGATTCACCTAAGTACAGTGGGTTACTAATCCTCTATGTTGAGAACGGAAAAGTAGTTACCACAACTTTGGATGGTGGAGGTGACTACTTTTTTCTGTTTTCATCATTACTTTGCTTTCTTGTAATTTTATATATTAAAATTCTAAACGTCTTTGGGGGAGTCTCTAAGAGAACTCCTATTGGTCATTAATCATCGAGCTACCATTCTTACTCTGGCGGCAGCTGTATAAGATTAAAAGTGTTGATTCTTATCAACACTTTTTCTTTCCTAGTTTACTTAAATCAAAAAGGTGTTGAAAAGAAGTTAGCTGCAATTAGTTGTGGCTTTTCTTGTAAACTTGCTTATTAACCTGCATATTTGCTAAAATATGAGTATAAACTAATAAAGCCCGTCAGTGTTGCACACTGACAGGCAGTATTAGAGGTAGTAACTAACGTAATGGTGGGTTTACTTCCTCAGATTTGTTTTCCGAAAAAGAGTAGTCACCTTTACCTGTGGAGTGGTGGGATGACTACTTTTTTTTCTTCGTCATTTTGGTTTTTGGCGATCGTATATACAAGCGTTCCTACAGCGAGTGCTAGAAATAGTGCTTCATACGTTACAACCATAATATACACCCCCTTCCTGATCTGACATAGATCAGAAAGAAGAGGATGCAACCCACCATCCTATATTAGCGTTCCCGTTTGGAATTATCTTCCCGTGGGGTCTATTATAAGCCATATTTAAGTGCTTTGTAAGGGTTATTTTACATAGAACAGATTCAGTGTGATCCTAATTAAATTAATGTTAGGGCATGATGGCATTACCGTAATTGCCTGGTGCGCTGGCTAAAAATAAAGCCAATGACTATTTAATGTCATTGGCTTTATTTTTAATCCTACATGCTCCGAATAACGTCTACGCTGTTTGAGGTAAAGCTCAGTAGTTTGTATTGAAGCGTGGCCAAGGGCATCGCGTATTGCGGTAAGATCAGCGCCTTGATCAATTAAATATTGAGCCGTGTAGTGACGACAAGTGTGCGCTGTGATAGGGTCTTTGCGTGACCGAACAAAGTCGAAAGGCGCTTCATAGAGTAGATGTTTAAAGTGGCCACTTAAATAGGTAGCCGAATATCGTTTGCCATTGGTTTTAGGAAAGAATGGAACTAGCTTGCTATCCTCTGAAAGTCCTCGTTGTCTGCGAAGTTCTTTTATAATATCTAATACATCTTCATAAATCACGATCGGTCGTTGCTTCGATTCTGCAAGATTAAGAATAAAAAACCCCATATCGAGTGATTTACCAAGCCTTAAAGACAAAAGAAGCTGTAACGATGTTTATTGTAGCAATTGGACCAAGAGACGGACTAGAGACATACAGCCTTGCTGGAAACCGAATTGAAGAGTAGTGGGTAAAGGGGTACAGCCAACATTATAACGGAAATATACTCTAAACCAATATTTGGAACAAAATGCCGAATTTTTCTACGTTAAGGAGATTCTGCTTTTCTTATATTCAATGAAGGTAATGACTGTAGACCAGCCTTACTATTGGACTTAAATGTGTACTCCCCTAGGAAATTAATATGCTCCCACGCAAGAGGTGATACATGAGCTAACAAGTCCTCATCTAACGCACCGTTTTTCTTTAACTGATTCGTGGCTTCTGTAAGATAAACGGTGTTCCAAAGACTTATCGCATTGATTATAATGTTTAATGCGCTTGCTCTTTGCAGTTGATCTTTTAAAGCTCGTTGTCGTAATTCACCATGCTTTCCAAAGAAGATCGCCCTAGCCAATGCATTCATGCTTCTCCTTTATTAAGTCCTAGTTGTACACGCCTCCGCAGCGATTCATTTAAAATGTAATCAAGTATAAAGAACGTTTTTTCCATTCATCCAATTTCTCTAAGTGATTGTGAAATTTTGTTCTGCCTAAGGTTGTAAAGGGATCGAGCTTCTTTTCGCGTGCCTGTATAAGTGCTTCACCTAAGCGCAAAACGGACGTGGAAAGAGTGAATAAAACGTTATTCGAAACGGTTACGGACTGAATAAAAAGAAATTATTCAGAAAGTTGAGGGCTGTAGCAATGTGTTTAGAAGATCGGGTGATGCCCTTTCTAAAGTACATAAAAAAAAGTTTGGATATTCACTTGAACCATACGCAACGTCATGATTTATAGTGAGAGTACATTTAACGCGATTTCGGAAAAGTTTCGTAAATACCTTTACGGCTAACGATCCTGCGCTACAAAAAGCGGCTGAAACATACCATGCTGAATATCCTGGGAATGATTTACAAAATGAGATAGATGCGAAAATGTACCAGTACATTGGGAAAGCGTTGAAGAGTAGTTAAGACGCACTACTATATAATGAAGGGTGAACTTTCTAGAGTCACTCTTCTTATTCCGTTTTTTCGAGGGAATGTGTAAAAACATCCACTAACAGGAATTACGCCTTTTTTGAGAATCGACAAGGTTGTTGGGTACCTTTCCTGAGTTAACATTTCATGAATACCTTTAATATTTAATTACTAGAAGTGTTACCCATAGAAATGGCTAGTCGATTCCATAAATTAATTTGATTGATGACCATTACTAAATCAATATATTCTTTTTCATCATAAAGTTTTCTGACTCTGTGATATAACTCATCGTTTACTCTTAAGTTAGAAATATGTGTAATATGTTCCGCGAGTTCTAATACTACTCTTTGCATTTCATTAAATAACTCATTTTCTCTCCAGTTCTTCAGCTCATTTAGCGCTTCATCCGATATCTTTAGCTTCTTGGCTTCCTTTGTGTGCATTTCTATGCAAAAAGAACAACCGTTCAACTTTGATACATAAACTTTAATTAGTGCTTTTAACTGTCGATCGATCTTCGTTTTTCGTACATATCTTTCTAAAGCCATGATATGTTCCAGTGCTTCAGGAGCAACTTTGTAGTAGTTTATTCGATTTTTTTAAGTTCATCAAACTTGCCCCTTTAACAATCCCTTTATTTACTAAACCAGCCATGAGTAGCCGCCCCTCTGCAACACTTGTTGCACTTTTGAAGTTATTATATACTGGGTTTACATTAGTAGCAATAGAATTTGTGTAAGTACTACATATTTGAGATGAGTGTTGCAGAAGGGAGGAAGGCTAAATGAAGTACGAAACGGACAATCCAGTGGCCTTAAAATCACAGCAGTGGCTATTAGATGCGTTAATGAAATTGATGCATGAAAAGCCCTTTCACAAAATCACGATAACAGAAATTGCTCAAAGAGCCGATGTAGACCGGAGCACATTTTATCGACATTATGATACGAAAGAAAGTTTGCTACATCAATATATTCATCAGCTGGCCGAAGAGTTTATCGGTCGTCTTCAAGAAATGGATCAATTATCAATGGATAAAATCAGTCATGTGTTTATCCATTTGTGTATGGATGAGTTAGACTTTTTCGTTACCTTAAGGAATAATGGTTTATCGAATGTTGTATTGGAAAGTTTTAATGAACAATTGCCATATGTTCATAAAGTAGTGACTAATAAGTTGGCGTACCTTGTGGAGGATGAATATTTAATCTATGCTTTAGCTTTTAATGCTGGGGGAATGTGGAATATGTTGATGAGCTGGATTGATAATGGTATGAAAGAACCGTATACGGATCTGATTCGTGCGTTTAAGGAAATTAGTCAGTTTAATAGCTATAAATGAATGCTTAGTTGTTTCTCCTTTTGTTTAATGAATAATGTCCATTAAATGAACAGTAATAATATGTTCTTTCTTTAAAAAGCTTATGTTTATCTTAGCGTATAGTTTCGTTAAAATGTTGGCGGTACCCCTTAAAGAACGAAGGAAAGCTAGTCTAGCTTTCCTTCGTTCTATTTTATATGGCAATAGTGCAGGAAGTTATGATTTAATTGTATATAGTTGAAATACTCAGATGAAGGCGTTGACGCATCCCTTAACGAGAAGGATGCTGCCATGTATTTTACTAAGCGATTACGTTAGTTATTGAAATCGAACGTGGGGTTTCTTTGATACGTATAGGAGATAGTTAAAAACTAATCATTCCCATAGTAAAATTCTTGAATGTGTTTTATGCTGTGGCTGCTAAAGGAGCAGGAGAAAACATGAGTTTTAAGTATAATTACTATAGTGGTTTAGGCAATTACTTTAAGGATCCAACTAGTCAAGATCTGAATATATCTGCCAATGGTCTAAGTCTAATTAGGGGTTCTATTATAGTAGGATTAGCACCATACGCACACCGATTGCATGATCAGGAGTTACTCGAATGGAAGATAAAAACTATGTTAACTTTTATTGATCCTACTAAATATAAAGTTAAATACATTGATAGTCTGGAACAAAGTGAAAAAGTTGCGGTTGCTTATTTTATTGGTATGGTGTGTGCGCAGATACATATGCAATCTATTTATAAAATAAGACATATGCAACATTTAACAAACAGAGGTATAGAATCGGTGTCAACGCAAAAAAAGTAAAAATCGTCCAGACTTATGGGGTATAGATAATAGAACTAATAAATCTTATTTAGTCGAAGCTAAAGGATCGACAATGGAATCAAAACATTTCGATACAGAAAGAATTAAGACAGCAAGCAACCAACTAAAAGTAATAGATGAAATTAGATATTCGGGCACGATTTATAATGAAACACATAGTAATTTGATAAAATTAATAATTGCAACTCATCCACTGAAAACTGGAAGCTTAAAACAGCATGTCATAAAATTAGAAACAAGTAATGAGAGCGGCGAAGACGAGGATTCTCCATCATCTGGGAGGGAATTTAATAATGATAGTCGAGATGAAGATGGTGAGAGTTCAGCTGATAATCCAGGTGGAAATAATAAACTTGATAGTGATGATAGTGGTATTAGCTTATCTTTTAAAAAAGATCGTTTAATATATGATTATTATGGTGGATTAGCTTCTATTATTCGTAATGGTGAAAAAATAGAAAAGAAGTATAAAGATCATAATTATGTATTGCTAAAATTAAACACAATTAATTATACTGTGGGTATTTTAAAGGAAATTTATAACGAAATTATACAAATAGAAAATGATAATATAACTCCAACATCGTTGAAAGGGTTATTTAATAATATCAACAACTTATTAGACGAATATGAAGAAACTAATAACGTGATTAAACAAACGATTTTTCGACCAGAATACTCTTCAAATAAAGTGAGCGCGGCACCGGACGGTATTATAGTAATTGAAGGTACCTTACCATAATCGTAGTATAAATTTAACTTTTACAATTCTTATTACTATCCTTGGGGATTTGGATAGTGGTGACTACGAAATTGTTAAAAGCCAGTGACTCTACATAGTCATTGGCTTTATTTTTAATCCTACATGCTCCGAATAACGCCTACGTTGCTTGAGATAAAGTTCGGTTGTTTGTATTGATGCATGACCAAGTGCATCACGTATTGCGGTAAGATCAGCACCTTGCTCAATTAAATATTGAGCCGTGTAGTGACGACAAGTGTGAGCTGTGATAGGGTCTTTGCGTGATCGAATAAAGTTGAATGGCGCTTCATAGAGCAAGTGTTTAAAATGGCCACTTAAATAGGTAGCCGAGTATCGTTTGCCGTTGGTCTTAGGAAATAAAGGACCTAGTTTGCTATCCTCTGAAATCCCTCGTTGTCTGCGAAGTTCTTTTATAATGAACAGCACATCTTCATAGATCACAATCGGTCGTTGCTTCTTCCCTTTACCTTCAACATCTAGAAAGTACGCTTGTTCAGACGAGCGCCACACTAAGCGCTCCATGTCCGCGTTGGCCAACTCCGCAATTCTCATTCCGGTTGATAGGAGGATGGAAAGAAGAGAGTAAGTGAAAAAAATCATGCGCCTTGAAATGCTGTAGGAGTTGCTTCACCTCGTCTTCATGTAGGTCCCGATCGACCAGTTGGTCTTTCGGTTTGGCCACTTTAATCATTTTCGTGGTAATGTCACGCTCAATCATCTCTTCCTTATACAAAAACTGTAAAAATTGCTTAATCACAACGGTATGCCGGCTCAACGTTGTTGGTTTATATTCTTTATCTCGTTCCAGGTGAAGTTGATACGCATAAATCAGAGATGCTGTTAAAGAACGAATTCCGCCATGCTCTGTTGCATAGCTCATAAACGGTTTCAAACTTTCCAGGTATTTCGCTTTCGTTTGTGGTGTTCGATCTTTACCGAGCTGTGGATTTTTGTGTAAGTATATATATAGAAGAAACTCGTCTGGAATCTCACTCCAATTCACTTGATCGAACCCGTTTTGTGAGAGTTGTACATATAAGTGATCATTTAAAAAGGTGTCTGGTTGATGTAACGTTAAGGAAGTTTGCTGATTAGGTGATGATGAGATGTCAGGTAACATGTAAAATTCTTCCTTTCGATCACGGATAGGATTTGTTAACGAAGCGAGGATGATAGGTTTACAATGTAATGCCAGAAAATTCATGCCTTTGAGGATCGATCCAAAAACAAGAACATTTATTCGCTTCTTTCAAAAACCTAAAGAAACCCGTAATTTCTTTAGGTTTTTATTATATCATAATTTATGAGTTGATGTAGAGAGGAGAGATGTGTGATTTTATAATATTCCAACTATATGGACATAATTTACTGGTTAAAATATACTAGTTATAATGATTATGTTATGATGTTTAAGTATTTAATAGTGTCGCAACCATATGGACAATTAGATAGATGTAGGTGCGTGTAAGTGAATCTAATTTGCGAGAATTGACAATCTCAAGCATCCATTATTTGTAAAAATGATGCAGGTGGAGGTGTTACCTTGTATTATGACAAAAAACAGGTGGTGGAGATTCTTGATGTAAGATACAACACGTCATGGATTATATCCGACAAGGGATACTTAATCCAATTCGAACAACAACTGTACATGGCCCTTTTAAAAATTTATTTCGAGCTGAAGAAGTGCATGAATTAGAAAAGAAATTGAAGCTACCACCTGGTCTATCATTACATAAAGCCGCTTTATACTTAGGGATTAGCGACAGTACTCTAAGAGAATTAGTCATAAGAGAAAAAATTCCTTGTGAGTATTCTAAATATAATAAGCAATATAAATATAGCTTCCAAATCGAAGACTTAGATATGTATGATCTAGAGAGGAAAGGTATTACTCCGGATATAATTAACACCATCCCTCTATATGATAATCATCAACGTATATTCAACTGGATTCAATTAGTTGCATACCGAGGACGTATTATACATACACGGCCATTAGTAATACAATTAGATAATGGCGAGTTGCATACTATTAAGAAACAAGAATTGAGATTTGATACCCCTTGGCCTGAACGTTCCTCTCTATCAGAAAAAGCCATTAAAATGACAATACCTGTTCCGGATGACGTAGAAGATGACATGTATAGTCGAATGCAACGTTTGATAGAAGGTGTTGGAGGTAACAATGTGAGAATTATAATTTCAGGGAATGTTTATCGGTTAAAGATAAAGTATTGTAAATATCATGCCACGAAAAATGATTATGATCAGTTGAAGTTTTATTGTGGTGATAACGATATAATGTATCGAAATGATGAGATATGGATAGGTAATTTCTAATGTAATTTACTTGTTTTTTTTGTGAAAAATAGGGTAATATATATGTAATAAGTCCTTAGAGAAGAAATGTCTTGAGCAGAAATATAAGCTCAAGGCTATTTTTTTTGCCCAAATTTAATCAGTTCTAAGATGTTAGATGACGGAAAATTCACTTGTAATATAAATGTAACATTAGCTTTATTGACTGATCTTTTTGTATTTTATTATAAAATTATGGTACGTGAAATTTCAATTAAAAACCCGGTAAATCAGTATTCCTTTTGCATATCTCTATAAAGAAAGAATTTTCAATTAAATATGCTGAGTTTTAATTGCTACATATTTACAATTAATTCGGAGGTACTTTTGATTTGCTCTTCCATGTTTGTCTTGAGTTAATTATAATTAAATAGACCTTAATAACTAGTCTATAAGGTTGTATTATTTTAAAAATTGTCTAGATCTATAATTTCATATAATAGGAGGATTATCATGTTAAATCAATTACACAATGAATTCAATTATACCTATATCTTTTTCCA
>NZ_BAXL01000014.1:0-136835 GCF_000698185.1 Geomicrobium sp. JCM 19055 | reverse complement strand
CACGCCTCACATTTGAGCGTATAAAAAAAACCGGTTGCGGGTACATCCGCAACCGGTCTGCTCTTTAAAATCTTCCTGATTTGAGGATCGAATATAAAATGAGCAAAAACATGAAAAATGAAACGACAAAGCTAATTTCTATCACAGGTAATTGGACTAAAAACGAGTTTTGATCGCCAAATGAAGAGCCAATAATGAGCCCGACCATAATAATGCTAAACGCCAAAAGTGTAATGCTAAATGAAATTCGATTACTAATGCGATCAAGCTTTCTAAAGAACAAATTGATCTTTGGCATGCGCACTTCTAACGACAAGTCATCATCTCCGATCCGATCAACTGCTTTTTTCACAGAGTCGGGGAGGGCGAGAATCGTCTTCGATTGCTTTTTAGCATCACGATAAAGTTCTTTCGTCCAGCTTTTCGGATTAATCGTTCGCGGGCGAGCTGCCTACCGTAAGGTTCGGCAATCTCTACAATGCTAAGATTCGGATCAAGTCGCATTAAAATGCTTTCAATCGTTATGACTGCTTTGGCAAGCAGTGTGTATTCTTTATAAATGCGAATGTTGTAACGATGAGACGCGGCAAAGATATCTCGAATCGCCTCACCAATCTTAATGTCTTCAAACGATTGCTCATAGTATTTGTCGAGAAGAAATTCGACCTCTTCGCCAAACTCCTCATGGTCAACCGTATCAGGGACGTCTGCCATTGCATAAATCGTGTCTGTAACTTCACGAATGTCACGACGAGTCATCGCGATCACATAACTGATGAACTGATTTCTCATCGTCTTATTCAAGCGACCCACTTGACCGAAGTCAAACATACAAATCTGATCATCTTTCGTAATGCTAAAGTTACCTGGATGAGGATCACTGTGGAACAATCCGTCAATCAACACTTGATGTAAAAACGCATCAGCAAGTTCACGGGCATAACGATTCCCTTGTTCTTCATTTTCAGGGTGCCAATCATGCAAACTAACCCCGTCAATAAATTCCATCGTAATCATTTTGCGAGTGCTGTACTTTTCATAAATGCTTGGAATGGAGATTAAGGAGAAATCAGCCATGTTCGCACGCATTTTCTCCGTGTTTCGCACTTCAATCGTATAGTCCGCTTCATTTCGAATGGCTTCCGCAAATTCATCAGCGATTTCTTCGAGGCGATAATACTCTGCCCAGCGAAAACGTTGTGTAAAAAGCTTTGCTAAGTCATGTAAAATGTCTAAATCCTTCTCAATCGTTTCTTTAATGTTAGGCCTTGCAACTTTTACAGCAACGACCGAGCCATCGAATAATGTCGCACGATGTACTTGACCAATTGATGCGGCTGCAATAGGGGTCTCATCAAACGATTGATAGGCTTTATGTAATGGCATGTTTAGTTCTTCTTCAACAATGTTCTTTAGTTCGCTGAATTTAAACGGCGGTACATTGTCTTGAAGCTCAACAAGTTCATCAACGATATAGTTCGGAAAGAGGTCTTCTCTCGTACTAATCATCTGACCGAGCTTAATAAACGTGGGACCAAGCTCTTCGAGAGCGTTTCGAATCCGCTCTCCGATGAGCCGATAGTTAGGGTCGCTAGGATTGGTAGCGAGTCGTTTCGGTAAAGAAAGGACGTGAAATAGACCGACTTCTTTAAGGACATAACCGAAACCGTGTCTTGCTAAAACGGTTACGATTTTACGGTAGCGGTTTGCGTGTTTTAAACCGTTGGAAAGCAATAGTCATCTTCCTTTTTACTCGTTGTCGTCGTTACGATCCTTCATTTGACGCTCTTTGAGCAAGCTTTCCAAATGAGTAAGTTTCTCTTCAACACGTTCTAAGTCATCACGTGTAGCAAGACCCATATCATTGAACATGGATTTCATCTTCGTTTTCGACGACTCCGTCCATTCTTGTTCTTTCGTTTCGCCCCGTTTAATTAATTCATCTGCAAATTGCTCTGCTTCTTTCGGGGTAATTCTACCACGTGATACGAGGTCATCTAAATACGTTTGTACTTTCTCAGTGCCTGCAACAGCAGCACCTAGACCTAGAAAAAAACCATTCTTTAACCACTCGTTCATCGTAAAAGCCTCCCTCATCATAGCGTTCTAACTATTTATTTTCCCGTTTTTGAACCGTTTTACTCTTCTTTCTACAAATTAATTGTTGTCTTTAAACGTAGAAATGAGCAAGTAAATAATCGTTGCAAATGAAAACACAGTTAATGAGACGATTAGAAACGTGCTAGCTTCACTTCCTGCATCATCTTCGCCATATGCAGCAAACGACTGCACTGGAATTAAGAAAAGAACTAGAAAAGAGAAGAACGCCGTTGATAATTTTGCTTTCATGTTTAATTTCCTCCTTCATTCACGGTATTACCTCATTCATTATAGAAGTAAAACGTCCGTTTTTCAACGCAGACCGCCGAAGATTTGCTAGAAATCCTTCTGATGTGCAAGTGATCGTGAAATTTTTGCAGAAAAGCTTAAAGGATTAGGAAAGAGTGGCGCATTGTTGAAACACACATGCTATAATTGATACATTATCTAGAAAAGCGTTAATTGTTAAATAAAAAGGCGGTTTAGTTATGGCAGAGAATCAACAAATGATGAACAAAGTACAGCTAGAAGACATTATTATTGCCCATCAGACGTTAAAAGATGTCGTTACCCATACGCCATTGCAACGAGATGAAGTACTCTCTGAGCGTTATGGTGCGAATATTTACTTAAAGCGAGAAGATATGCAAGTCGTTCGATCATTTAAGATTCGCGGCGCATATAACTTAATGAAGAGCTTATCTGATGAGGAATTGGAAAATGGGGTCGTCTGTGCAAGTGCAGGAAACCACGCCCAAGGCGTTGCCTACTCTTGCCGCATTATGAAAGTAAAAGGCGCCATCTTCATGCCGACTACGACGCCACGTCAAAAGCAAGACCAAGTGAAACAATTTGGCAAAGAATTCGTCGATGTCATTATTACTGGCGATACGTTTGACGATGCGTTCAAAGAAGCGAAGCGTTATGAAGAGAAGCATGGCATGACATTTGTGCACCCTTTTGATAATGAGAAGATTATTGCTGGCCAAGGAACGGTCGGTATGGAAATTTTAAATGACATCGGTGGGCAAATTGATTACGTATTTGCCTCAATCGGTGGTGGCGGGTTAATGGCTGGGCTCGGTACGTACGTAAAGTCCATCCAACCACAGGCAAAGCTAATTGGCGTAGAGCCTGAAGGTGCCCCCTCTATGCAACAGGCACTCTTAAGAAAAGAAGTCATTGAACTTGAAGAGATCGATAAGTTCGTAGACGGTGCTGCTGTGCAACGCGTTGGTGAGCAAACGTTTAAGATGTGTGAGCAGTTAATTGATGACATCGTTCTCGTTCCTGAAGGAAAAGTCTGTTCAACCATTCTTGAGCTTTACAATCAGCAAGCAATCGTTGCTGAGCCAGCTGGAGCCATGTCAATTTCAGCATTGGATTTCTATAAAGATGAAATAAAGGGCAAAACAGTCGTATGTGTCGTTAGTGGTGGGAACAATGATATTGGTCGTATGGCCGAAATGCGCGAGCGCTCGTTAATTTATGAAGGACTGCAACATTACTTTATCGTGAACTTCCCACAACGCGCTGGAGCATTGCGAGAATTTCTAAATGACGTGTTAGGACCAGACGATGATATTACACGGTTCGATTATGTCAAGAAGAACAATCGATCCATCGCACCAGCTCTCGTTGGCATCGAATTAAAGTCAGCAGCTGACTACCCTGTGCTTATTCAACGAATGAAAGCCGAAGGATTTGATGTTGATGAAATTTCTACGTCAGATAAATTGTTTAACTTTGTACTATGATTATCCGTAGTCGAAGTGATGAATGGGTCCTCTTTAATCAACATGAGCACGGGATGTTCACGGGACAATTGGCTCGGTGTTGGGGAGACGACATTCGCTTAAAACGCTCCGGCTTTACGGATGTTGTAACGGCTTGTTTTGAACATGACCGAGGTTGGCAAGTGGAAGATCATGTTCCTCGTTTTAACGAGAGTGAAGCGATGCCGTATGATTTCACATCGTTTCCAGATCCACTGAAGATCCCTCTGTATGAAAAGGGAATTACAGAAGCGGCTTTCATGAATAAACGTGCGGGTTATTTGATCAGTCAACATTTATCTAGTTTTTATGAAGCGCAAACAGACGATCTAGCAACCAAGTTCAAACAACAAGAAGAAAAAAAAGAAGGCGCGAACTAGGGCTATCGCTAGACAATCAAGACGATCTTCGGTACGATTTATCCGTACTTCGTCTATTAGATGAGATTTCACTTTATGTTGCACTAAATGAGCCAGGTGTGAACAAAGAAGATGAATGGCCGTGGTTTAAACGAGGGTTTTCACAAACATTCTCGTTTTTAGGCGATCAGACGATTGAAGCGAATTGGAATGATCATCAGTCTGTCACGCTCCATCCTTTTCCTTTTCGCACTACTGTGACCGTTCCTCATAATTATCGAACGGTAAAGAAAACGAATGACAGTCCAGATGATTTCTTAAAAGCGTTTCAAACTAGTTCCCTACAAACCTTATGGGTGACGTTTAAACCGGTCACTTAATGGGAAATGACGTTTCAAGAACCTCGATCTTTCGGATTGGGGTTCTTCCTATGTAAGGAGGATTTTATGATTGCTGAACTATCTGAACAACAATTCAATGAGTACGAACGAGGATACGTCTTAGTCGTCTCGCCGTTTTGTTATACGTGTCAGATTGCAGAGCGATTTGTTTATGAGGCAAGTAAAGTGTGTGGAATCGAAGGTTCTGTGTACAAAATCAATTTGCAATTAACGAAGCACGTCGCTGAAAAAGAACAAATCATGTCGGTACCGACGTTATTGTATAAAGACGGTGAACATCGAGAAAGACTTGTGACGATGAAAAGCGTTCTGAACGTCGTTCATTGGATGAGTGCAAGAGAGGAGGAGCATTAATATGAAGCTCGCGCCTTCGTTTTCGCTGTATAACCCTGTAACGAATACGTATCATTCGTTAGAAGATTATGCAGGGAGCCCACTATTGCTAACATTTTGGGCATCATGGTGTCCAGATTCACAAATTGATCTTGATAAAAAAAACGCGGCTCTATGAACAATTATCAACGACTGGATTACACATGCTTTTTGTGAATGTTGTTGGTCGTGAACGTGAAGAAGGAGCAGGGGAGAAGCTGATGAACACATTAGGAAACCCTGTACCTTACGTACTAGACAACCAACTTGATACGTATCGAGCCTATCGATGTGAAGGGGTTCCCTCGACATTTATCATCGATAGTGAAAGTAAGATTGTCAAAACGTTTGGTGATACTGAAGATTTTACAGTAATTATGAAACATCTCGTGCCTTACATTCGTTAAATAGAAAAGCAACGGTTGATTTGGTATGATAGATACCGAGACAGACGTAGCAGTTTTAGGAGGAATAACGATGCAAATCCGATCCATTGAACCAACACCAAGCCCGAATACGATGAAGCTAACGCTTGATCAAGCGTTAGGATCTGGCAAAAGCAACAACTATACGAAAGACAATCATAGTGATGCACCAAAAGAAATTCAAGAACTCTTCAAAATTGAAGGCATCAAAGGTGTGTATCACGTAGCTGATTTTATTGCACTTGAACGCGAACCAAAGGCGAAATGGGAGCCCGTTTTGCAGAAGGCAAGACAAGTGTTTGGAGAAGATACAAAAGAAGACACGAATGAAGAACAAGTCGTAGCTGATCATTACGGTGAAGTACAAGTACAACTTCAAATGTTTAAAAACATCCCAATGCAGGTGAAGCTTTTAACGTCTGATGAGGAAAAGCGTGTCGGTTTGCCTGAGCGTTTTGAACAAGCTGCATTTAAAGCAGCGAATGCGGACGATAACATTGTATTAGATCGTTCTTGGGAAGAACGTGCTGTTCGTTACGGGAACGACCTTGAAGAAATCGGTCAAGAAGTGTTAGAAGAAGTGAAGGCAGCATACGATCAAGAACGATTAGATCGCCTCGTTCACTATGCAACGGATAGCAGTTCAGTAGAACGTCCAAAGCCTTATGCAGTGACGAAAGAAATGCTAGAAGATCCAGATTGGAAAAAGCGTTTTGCAGCGCTCGATCAGATGGATCCAACAGAAGATGATCTAGAAATCTTAAGCATCGCTATGAAAGATGAGAAGCTTTCTGTGCGCCGCCTCGCTGTAACGTTAATTGGAATGGTTGAAACCAAAGCTATTCTTCCTTATTTATATGAAGCGATGAAAGACAAATCCGCAACCATTCGTCGAACAGCTGCAGACACGTTTTCTGACTTAGGAGATCCAAGTGCGATGGATGAAGTGATCAAAAGCTTGAACGATAAGAGTAAGCTCGTGCGTTGGAGAGCGGCAATGTTCTTGTTTGAAGTTGGAGATGAACGTGCAATTGAACCATTAAAAGCAGCCATTCCAGATCCTGAATTTGAAGTGGATATGCAAATGAAAATGGCACTAAAACGAATCGAAGGCGGAGAAGAAGCTAAAGGTTCCGTTTGGAAACAAATGACAGAGTCAGTAAGAGCGAAAGACTAATTAGAGGTGAAACATGAAACGAGAACAATTAATTGAAACACTTGAAGAACGTAAGTTAACGGAGGTCCTCACTTTAATTGAAGAAGCTGAGAATGGCGAGTTTGATGAGCTTGAACTCGTCGAATCTCTCGGTTTGTTGCAAGACCAACAATTAAATGATGCGGTCATTGATTATTTAAAGTCGTTGGAAGTAGAGATCATTTACGTGCGTGACGAAGAGTAAGGAAGGAGCCGTTCACATGCGACAAGCACCAGCGAAGCGCCTATCAAAAAAGGCGCTTCCGGTTTGGCGGATTACTGGACTATTTGAAAGTTTATTTTACTTAATTATCCCGATTGTGTATGGAGTGCTTTCTTTCGTATTTGATTGGCCATTCTGGATTTTATACGTCATGGTAATCGCTTGGATTTTAATCGTCATTATGAAAAGTCTCGTCGTGCCAGCCATTCGTTGGCGACGATGGCGCTATGAAGTACATGATGAAGAAATCGATTTTCAGTATGGTGTGTTTATTATCCGCAGGACACTCGTTCCGATGAACCGTGTTCAACACGTAGACACGGAACAAGGTCCAATTTATCGTCACTATAAGTTGTCTGCTGTAAGCATTTCAACAGCTGCGACTATCCATCAAATTCCTGCTTTAACAGAAGAAGTGGCCTCTGATCTTCGGGATCAAATTGCCGTTTTGGCCCAAACGGCTGATGAAGATGACTGACGGCAAACGCATGCACTGGGCAGCAGTGCCAATTATGATCGTGCAAGGTATTAAAGGGTTTATTATCCCGCTTATTATCGCCTTCTTCATCGGAAGTACTGGTGGCGGAATCGGGATCTTCACACTCATTATTATTCCAGTCATCATCTTGTTTTCACTCGGGTATAGCTTTTTATACTGGTGGACGTATCGGTACTACGTAAAAGACAACGAGCTTTATATACGTCAAGGCATTATCATCAAGAAAAATCGTTATATACAACGTCGACGTGTGCAAAGCTTTGATAAATCTGCAGGAATTTTGCAACGTCCATTTGGATTAGTTCGAGTGAAGATTGAGACAGCGGGTGGTGGAAGTGAACCAGACGTTGACATTGATGCGCTAACTGTTCAAGAAGCGAATCGCCTGAAGCGAGAGCTAATGAAAAAGATGGACGTTCCAGAAGAAACAGAACAATCACAAGCAGAGCTTAACGTGCACTCAGAAAATGAAGAGCACGTAGAAGGTGAAGACGTTCATCAAGACGCACTCGAAGAAGAGTCTACAGAAGTTGTTGACGTAGAAGAAGAGTGGACAGAAGCAGAGCCAGATGATCGCTGGGTCCTCGGGAACAAACGGCTATTTATCGCAGGGATGACGTCAGGCGGTGTCGGTCTTGTACTGTCTGCTGTTATTGCGATTGTTTCACAATTTGATGTGTTGTTGCCTGAGACGTTTTATGAGTCTACGGTCGGTTATGCATTATCCTTAACGACGACGCTGATTGCACTATTTGTCGTGTTAATTGCGCTCATCGCATACCTTATTTCAATTGGGATTACGATCGTTAAGTACGGTCAGTTTTCCGTTGATAAGAGGGGGAACGATTTAATCGTTTCACGAGGGTTGTTAGAGAAGAAGCAACTCACGTTAAAAGTACATCGCATTACAGCGGTTCGCTACGTGAGTACGATTTTGCGACAACCATTTGGCTATACAACGATCTATGTAGAAAGTAAAGGCGGGGGAAATGCAGAAGAGCAACAATCGACGATGCTCATTCCACTCGTAAAGCGAAAAGAAGTTGACGAAGTGTTACGTCGTTTCTTACCTGAATTTGTGTTTGAAGAGGGGATTACGCTTACGAAGCTTCCGAAGCGAGCTCGAATTCGTTACTGGATTCGTGCAATCTTGCCGACGTTTTTCGTAACTCTGCCGTTAACGTATTTCTTTCCACCGTTCGGTGCGCTTAGTTTTCTCATCGTCATTCCTGCACTTTGGATCGGACATTTACGATACAGGCATGCAGGTCACTATGTGACGGATGATCGTTTAGTCATGCAATGGCGCTTGTTTAACTTAAACCGCGTAATTGTCCCTAAACGAAGAATTCAAGCAGCTGACGTCGTTCAGTCACCGATTCAACGGTTTCGAAAGCTATCGACGTTTTCTGTATCCATTCTCTCGAGCATCTCTGGCAAAAGTTTTGAGGTGTTAGATCTCTCAGAGAACGATGGTTTTGACTTAAAAGATTGGTTTTCAAAACAACAACAACAAAACAAAAACGAAGAGGAGTCAATCGTCGATTAGACTCCTCTTCGTTTTGTTTATTTCGATGGTTGTTGCATGTTCGTATACGTGACGACTTGACGTTGATTCGTGTCAGAGGTGCATTCAAACCGGTCGTATACGTAATCTTCCCCAACTTGATGAAGAATGCGTTCATAACGATGTTGAATGACGATGCTGTTGCCATCTTTTTGGAAGAAAAGAAAGTTAACACCTGAAAATTGGTGTTCTTCTTGAGCGTGTAATAGTTGTCGTAACAGCGTGTTGTGACATTTCACGAGGTGTTTGCGTTTAAAACCGAAATCACGTAACAAGACCGCAAGAGATTCTTTAGCTGGTAGTTCCAATTCATTGAGTAAGATTTGGAACGGTTCAAATTGTTCTTTGTGAATCCGAATCATTGAACCTTCTTTTAACCGAACTTTTTTTTACCGCTTTTTAATCGGAATTTGAAGTCTTGATCATAATTGACGGGTTGCCACTCATCCTTTTTACTATCAAGCCATTCTAAGTCGAAAGGGCAGCCGTCTAACATCATTTGTTCACTCTGTGATTGCTCAACGAGTACAACTTCATCTTCGATCGATTGCAATTTAAAGTACAAATAAGGATCTTCTGACGTTCGATGACCGTTTTTCAAACGAAGGCGGTTTTCTTGAAGTTGTCGTTTCTTTTCCTCGAGTTGGTGAATGTTCGCGTTTGTTGACTTCTCAAGTTTGGCAATTGCATAAGTGTTGATGAGCGAAACGAACGTGCTACTTTTCCAGAAAAAGTGGAAATCTTATCGCCTGTCACGTCAACTTCTTCTCCACCACTGTAATGAAGAGAGAAGATGTCATCGGCATTGTGAATTTCATAAACGCCTTGTACGACAATTTTTCCAGTCCAAATTTTGTTTTTTTGGTGTTTCGATATGTTGTAAAACGCCATAATAGCTACATTTCGGATTTTGCTCAGTGAACACGACGGTTTTACCTTGCGTTAAATGTGCCTCTTTACGATTCATAGGAACCCTCTCTTTTTCGGACTAATCACGTAATCCATTATATCTACCTTTTGCTACTTCTTCAACTGACAAGTCCGATTCGACCTTACGGTAGGCATCAATTAGTCCTAAAGCAGAAACTTCACAATCCATTTTCATCATTTGAACATCGTCGTCATGATTTTCAATGGAAAAGTGTTCAAGAAGGGCTTCAAATAATAAGTGTGACAGACGTGTAGGATCGACGTGCTCTTGTGAAAGAACGGTTTTAAACACGTCATAGCTACTGTGAAGCGATTGAAAAACTTCTTGTTGATCGGTTGAAACTCCAAAGTGACCAAAGCCGATGATTGCAGGGTTAAGCGACTTTATACGTTCCCAAGAAGTAAGCATGCTCTGTTCATCAAACTGTGATGGTGATGTGCTAGGAATTGCGATGCAAGTTCCCATTTTTTTGAGAAAGCCTTCCGTAATAAATCCCGAGCGTGTCTCCTGTGAAAATTGCTCCGGTTAATTCATCTTGAATTGAAAAGTGGTGAAGGGCATGTCCTGGTGTATGAAGAAAAGTGAGCTTACGGTCCGCGGCAATCTGCAATACACTTTCATCTTCATGACTGACTGTGTGTTCAACTGGGCAAGGAAGAACAGGAGCAAACAAGTCGTCGAATTTATCTCCGTATACGACTTTGGCGCCTTGGATTAATTTTGTCGGATCATTTAAATGCTTTGCGCCTTTTGGGTGAACGTGTAGTGTCGCGTTTTTGGTGTGTTGCATGAGTTGGCCCGCACCGCCTGCGTGATCGAGATGGACGTGGGTGACAATAATATGTAGCAAGTCATCGAGAGTGTAACCTAACTCCTTTAAGCCTTTAACGATCGGTTCATAGGAACAACTAGGTCCCGTTTCAATAATCGTTAACTCATCTCCCTCTAAAACGTAAATGCCAGTACGCTGTTCGAGTCCTAAATCTAAACCGTCAATTAAATACGTCTTGTCAGCAATTTTCATCATTCTCAATCACCTCTAATTAAAAGTTTAATTATTCGAAAAACGACAAATAGGAGACGCTGATTATTGATCAGCGTCATTCCCACCTGTATAACGTCGTTCATTGAGTCGGATTAAATAATCGAAGCGCTCATTTTTCAGTTGTTCATCATTTTCTTCAAGCTTTGAAATGACCAGTTCCATTTTTGTGAGTGCTTCATAAATACGAGGCATCTGTTCTTCTTGTTCTTCGTTATCGAGCTCTTTATAGGCTGAAATGAGGTTTGGAATGTCCTCTTGAGCCATTCGCTTCACTTGGTAACGATCTTCAACTGAAAGCTGGCGGAGTTGATGTTGGAACGGGTTCAGCCGCTCAAGCAATTGCTGTAGTCGATTTTGAATGGGCTCTGGTAAATCTTGTTTTTGCATCGTTAAGTAGTTTAACGATGTTGTGTAATGATCTTGTTCGGTTTGAACTTCTTTGGATGCTTTTGGTGATTCATCAGGCATTGGAGGTTCAATAAATGAAGTTGGAGCGTGCCCGTCCATCGCACCATCAATGTGCTGCATCTTTTGGATAATGCCGTGAAAATAAGGCGACTTCATAATGCTTCGGACATGTGATTTCCCATTCTTCATATAATAAACAGAACCTTCTTTAAGCATCTTTTGGCTCCCGCGTGAATGTTGCTACGCGTGTAACTGAGTACGAATCGCTTTTTAATTGCAGAAGGGGAGACGTGCGTATCAAACGTTAATAACTTCACGTGCTTTTGACTAACTTTGAGCCTGAGTTTAAATGTACGCCCATTTTTCTTGTACACTTGCGATCCGCGTATCGGACCGTTCTTTAACATGTGTGCAATGATCTTGTCGAGAATTGCTTCACTTTCTTTAATCAGTGAAAGCCCGTTAGGGTCGGAAAAGATTTGGTCATCGACCGTACGCATTCTTTCCGGTATAAAGCGTTCTCGCCAAGAAGTCGTCAACCAATCTTTCACTGTCATCAGCACCTTCACTAAAGTTAATCATTTAAGAGCGGTCGTCACTACGTTCTGGTAAACGAGCTTGGACGTTTTTATTTAGTTCATCAAGTTCTGCAATAAATGCCTTTCCTGATTGAACAATACGTTCATTGGATTGTTCAGTCAGCTCAATGGCCGTTTGCACATCATCGTAAGCTTTTCTGAATGATTCAATAGCAATAGCTGGTTCTTCCAATGTTTTTAATGTTTCTTCTGTATTGGAACGAAGTGACTTTGCATTGCTTAGTATCATATCTTCAGTTGCTTGATTCACACTTTGAACGGCATCAATGACTTTCTTTTGATTACCAAGGGCAAGTTGGATCGAAGCAGTAACCGTAATGACGTTTTTCGTCATCGTAATCGCGTTAAAAATGGCCTCTTCGAGCTTGTCGTTGTTTTCTTTAATAAGATCAACGGATGCAAGTGATTGTTGTAACACCATAACCGCTTGCGTCATATTTTTGATTCTCGTAATGACTTTTCGTTGTCCTTTTTGTAATTCTTGTGGGTTATCTCGCCAATTTTCTGCAGTCATTTCTTCTTCAAGCATCGTATTGAGCTGTTTACCTGTCTCAATTTGCTTTTCAAGATTTATAATGCGTGACGTTGCAGTGTCACGTAATTGCTCGAGCATCAAATTGTCTTCTTGAAGTTTATCTTTACCCTTTAGTAGAGCTTCAATGATGTTCTCAACTTGTGCTTCTACCGTTTGATACTTCTTAGCATACTGTTCAATTGGATTTCGTCTTGTGATTTTGTTCCAGGTTTTTTTTGTAAGAAACCTTCATTAAGATGTTCAGGTTCTAACGTAGAGACATGTTGACGCAGTTCAAATAGTTGTTCAGGAAGTTCGCTATTTTTATTTTGTAACATATCTTGAACAGGGCGTTTTAATGATTCTAACGAATCACCTGCTAATTTTTGTTCGTCTTCACCGAGCAAACTAAGTTGTTGCACGAGCTCTTGTGTGTTCGAGTTTTCTTTAAATTTGTTCATATAGTTCTCAGCATTTTTTGCTGCTTCACTTTTTTTCCTCAACTGGAAGGTCAGTTTCAAAGTTCGTTTCATCTAACTCTTCGTTTTGTTTATCTTCTTGCATGTCGTTTCCACCTTTCCGTTCACCGTATGCGTGCAAATGTATGCTTACATTATACCATTTTCACTTTCGGATTGTCTTGATCTATATACGTGCGCAAAAGTATTAGGTTTCAAAACTGAATAGAAGTTGTATAAATTTCAAAAAGAAACGTAAAAATCATAAAAATCATTGTTAGATTTTTTTCCTTTAGTGACATTATATTAAGCGCTTACATGCTGTAATAAACGGTGCTTGCAATTTGCCGAAGGTTCAGATAAGTGGTAAGATCATTTTTACTAGTTTCGTGAAGAGATCTTTTTTTGTTAAGAAAGAGGTGGAATAAATTGTTTCATGACAATACTAATCCAAAGGGTCTTTATCGATCCGAATTTGAACATGACAATTGTGGGATCGGCTTTTTGGCGAATATGAAAGGACAGCTTCGTATACGATCGTACGAAGTGCGCTTGATCTACTAGCCAACCTTGAGCATCGCGGTGGACAAGGGGCAGAACCTAATTCAGGAGACGGTGCTGGGATTTTACTTCAAATTCCACACGGATTTTTCAAGGAAGCGGCAGTAGAGTCAGGCTTCGAATTGCCTGAAAAAGGTGAATATGGTGTCGGAATGCTATTTCTACCTACCGATGACACACGACGTAAGCGTGCACTAGAAATGTTAGCGCAAATGGCTGAACAAGAAGGTGCAAATGTAATCGGTGTTCGTGATGTACCGGTGAATACAACGGGCATTGGTGATTCCGCTCTTGCGGCAAAGCCTTATATTCAGCAAGTATTTATTTCTGCTGATGGACTCATCGACGATGAGTTAGAGAGAAAGTTGTACGTCGTGAGAAAGCGGACAGAAAAGGCCGTTCAATCGTTACTTGAAGAAGGGGATTCTTTTTATTTCGCTAGTCTTTCAACAAGAACAATCGTATACAAAGGCATGTTAACGACAGAACAACTCGGTACGTTCTTTATCGACCTAAAGAAGAAAACGTTTAAAAGTACAATCGCTCTCGTTCATTCACGATTTAGTACGAATACATTCCCTAGTTGGGAGCGCGCTCACCCGAACCGTTATTTGATGCATAACGGTGAAATTAATACGATTAAAGGTAATGTGAATTGGATGCATGCTAGAGAAGCGGTATTCCAATCTAAATTATTTGGAGAAGATCTCGAGAAGGTTCGTCCAGTCATTGATGAAAGTGGTAGCGATTCATCGATGTTTGATAACGCGTTTGAGTTTTTCACGTTATCAGGTCGCTCGCTTGCCCATTCAGCAATGTTAATGATTCCAGAACCTTGGCAAAATGCTGAACATATGAGCGATGATAAACGCGCATTTTACCAATATCATAGTACGTTAATGGAACCGTGGGACGGTCCAACTGCAATCGTATTTACAGATGGAAAACGGGTTGGAGCGACACTTGATCGTAACGGGTTAAGGCCATCGCGCTATATCGTGACTGAAGACGATATCGTTGTAATGAGTTCAGAAGTCGGAGTGTTGCCGACAGCGCCAGGTAAAGTGGTTGAAAAGAACCGCTTAAAGCCAGGGCAAATGTTGATTGTTGACCCAGAAGAAGGACGCATTATCCCTGATGAAGACGTTAAACAGTCCATTATTAATGAAAACCCATACAAAGAGTGGGTAAATGAAGAGTTAAAGACGCTAGACGATATTCGTGAGAGTGCCGTTGAAGTAACGGAGTTTGATGAGACGAAGTTACGTTTAAAGCAAGCTGTTCACGGCTATACGTTTGAGCAAATCCATAAAATGATTAAGCCGCTCGTGACCGACGGTGCCGATCCAGTCGGTTCGATGGGGTATGACAATCCGTTAGCGGTCTTGTCCGATAATCCTCAACTGCTCTACAACTACTTTAAGCAGCAGTTTGCGCAAGTGACAAATCCTCCGATTGATGTAATTCGTGAGGAAGTTGTAACAGCAGTTGGAACGACAATCGGGCGTGAAGGCAATTTGTTACATCCGACAAAAGAAAACGCAAGGCATATCTATTTGGATACCCCACTCGTTACAAATGAAGAGATGGCAAAGCTCATTCATTGTGACGAACCGGGTCTACATGCGGTGACGATTTCAACGACATTTGAGCCGTCTCATGATGGTAGCGGTATTGAACAAGCACTTTCACAAATTCATAAAGAAGCTGATCAAGCGTTACATGATGACAAAACGTTGCTCGTATTAAGCGATAAACTCGTGAGTAGTTCTGCCGTGCCAATTCCAATGTTGCTAGCCGTTTCAAGTTTGCACCATTACCTCATTCGCACGGGGAATCGTACGAAAGTAAGCATTCTCGTTGAAACAGGTGAAGCAAGTGAAGTACACCATTATTGTGTGTTGCTCGGTTACGGTGCAGAAGTCATTAACCCGTATTTAATTTTCGATTCGTTAGAAGGGTTAATTCGAAGTGATGATCTTAAAACGCATTCCTATGTTGAAGCTGTGTCGAAATACATTAAATCAGCTACAAAAGGCATGATGAAAGTCCTCTCAAAAATGGGCATCAGTACGATCCAAAGTTATCGTGGTGCTCAGATTTTTGAAGCGATTGGAATTTCAAAAGAAGTGATTGATCAACACTTTACATGGACGCCAACAAGAATTGGTGGCATTGATTTACAAACGATTGCAAAGGATGCCATTACGCGTCACACGACCGCTTACCGTAAACTTGAGCATGATCAATTGACACTTGAAGAAGGTGACGATCATCAGTGGCGTCGAGATGGTGAAGAACATCAATACAATCCACACACGATTCATATGTTGCAACATGCTTGTCGAACGAATGATCACAAACTTTATCAATCCTATAGCGAGTCAATTAATGAACAAGAGAAAAAGCAAACGACATTACGTGGATTGCTTAAATTAAAGAAAGATCGTCCGAGTGTGCAGCTTCATGAAGTTGAGCCTGTTGAAGAGATTTTTAAACGCTTTAAAACAGGGGCGATGTCATTTGGCTCGATTTCAAAAGAAGCGCATGAGGCGCTTGCGATTGCCATGAACCGAATCGGTGGAAGATCGAACACTGGTGAAGGTGGCGAAGACCCGGACCGATTTACAGTGGATGACAATGGTGACTTAAGACGAAGTGCAATCAAGCAAGTAGCTTCCGGACGATTTGGTGTGACGAGTCATTATTTAGTCAATGCTGATGAGATTCAAATTAAAGTAGCGCAAGGTGCAAAGCCAGGTGAAGGTGGACAATTGCCAGGCAATAAAGTGTACCCGTGGGTAGCTAAAGTGCGTGGAACTACAGCAGGAGTTGGCTTAATTTCACCACCACCACATCATGATATTTATTCAATTGAAGATTTGGCGCAATTAATCCATGATTTAAAACATTCAAATCCTGATGCACGGATAAGCGTAAAGCTCGTTTCGGGTACGGGAGTCGGTACGATTGCTGCAGGTGTTGCGAAAGGCCGTGCAGATGGAATCGTCATTAGTGGTTATGACGGCGGTACAGGAGCGGCTGCAAAAACGTCCATTAAACATACCGGTCTACCTTGGGAGATTGGCTTGGCAGATGCTCATCAAACGTTAGTAATGAATGGATTGCGTAATCGTATTAAGTTAGAAACTGACGGGAAAATGATGACAGGTCGCGACTTAGTGGTCGCAACACTTCTCGGCGCAGAAGAGTATGCACTTTCTACAGCGCCACTCGTTGTGCTCGGATGTGTCATGATGCGTGTTTGTCATATTGATACGTGTCCTGTTGGAATTGCAACGCAAAACCCTGAATTGCGTAAGAAATTCGCAGGTGATCCTGAACATGTCGTAAACTTTATGACGTTTATCGCTGAAGAAATGCGCGAATTAATGGCAGAGCTCGGTTTTACGAAAATTGATGACATGATTGGACGCGCAGATCTACTCGAGCAACGTGACGATGTTATTGGCGAAAAAGCGAAGCAACTTGATTTACGATCGCTTTTATATCGTCCGAATCCTGAAAATCAATCGGCACATTTTGGAACGAGTGAGCAAGAGCACCTTGTCGGTGAATCACTCGATACGACAATGCTCATGGACAGTTGCTTACCCGCAATTGAAAATAAAACCCCGTTAAAACGGTCCTACCCAGTTTGGAGTATTAACCGGGCGGTTGGAACGGTCATTGGAAGTATGATTACGAAGCGCTACGGTGCTGAAGGTTTGCCTGAAGATACGCTAGATTTAACGTTTACAGGTTCTGCTGGACAAAGTTTGGAGCGTTTGTTCCTAAAGGAATGACGCTACGCCTAGTAGGCGATAGCAACGACTATATTGGCAAAGGTTTATCTGGAGGTAAGATTTACGTACATCCTCACGAAGATGCGCCTCTTGAACCTGAAAAGAATATCATCGTCGGTAACACATCGCTTTACGGTGCGACGAGTGGTGAAGCGTATATTTCTGGAATTGCCGGAGAACGTTTTTGTGTTCGAAATAGTGGTGCAAAAGTTGTCGTCGAAGCGTCGGTGATCACGCTTTAGAGTACATGACAGGTGGAACTGTCGTTGTGTTAGGTGACACAGGTAAAAACTATGCTGCTGGTATGTCTGGTGGTGTGAGTTATGTGTACAACCCAAGAGCTTCGTTTGAAGCCCACTGCAACCGTGAACTCGTCGAGCTGGATCAATTAGAACAAATTGACGAAGATGAGCTGAAAACGCTTATCACAACACATGTAGAACACACGAAAAGCCCGATCGGTAACCGCATTTTAGCGAATTGGGATGAAGAAAAAAACGCGATTTGTTAAAGTGATCCCGACAGATTATCGCAACATGTTAAAAGCGATTGATACGTCGATAAAAGAAGGTATTTCTGAAGAGGAAGCGGTTATGGCCGCTTTTGATGAAAGCAAGCGAGCGAAAGCAGTGGTTAAGTAATCACGGTTTTGAACAGGAGGGGAAACGATGGGTAAAGCGACTGGATTTATGGAAATTGAACGACAGGTACCTAAAAAACGTGATCCTCGTGATCGTGTTCAAGATTGGCAAGACATCCATGTAACACCACCAAAGTCCGACATTGAAGAGCAAGCTTCACGATGTATGGATTGCGGGATTCCTTTTTGCCAAGCAGGAACGAATGTTCCTGGTTCAGATGACATTGGTTGTCCAGTGTACAACTTAATTCCTGAATGGAACGATCTCGTCTATCACGGCCGTTGGAAAGATGCGTTAGAACGTTTGCACAAGACGAATAATTTCCCGGAATTTACGGGGAAAGTATGTCCAGCACCTTGTGAAGGCTCTTGTACGGTTGCCATTGATGATGATGCGGTTACGATTAAATCGATAGAATGGCAAATCGTTGAAAATGGGTTTAAAGAAGGGTGGATTAAAGCGAAGCCACCTCGCAAGAGAACAGGAAAGCGTGTCGCCGTTATTGGTTCAGGACCTGCTGGACTTGCAGCAGCTGCCCAACTTAATAAAGTCGGTCACACGGTCGTTGTTTACGAAAAAGAAGATCGTGTTGGTGGTCTATTAACGTACGGAATTCCTGACGTTAAACTTCCTTACGAAACAGTCATGAGACGCGTTCGTATTTTAGAGGAAGAAGGCATTACGTTTAAGACAAACGTTAACATCGGTGAAACGATCTCTTGGGAACAATTGAACAATGACTATTCTGCGGTGATTTTGTGTACTGGAGCACAAGTACCACGTGGCGTTAGTGACGTGCCAGGTCACGATGCTAAAGGTGTTCATTTTGCGATGGACTTCTTAACGCAAAACACGAAGTCATTGCTCGATTCAAAGCATGAAGACGGTCAATACATTTCTGCTGCTGGCAAAAATGTCATCGTGATCGGAGGCGGTGACACAGGTGTGGATTGCATTACAACATCTGTGCGTCACGGTGCGAAGTCAATTGCACAATTTGATATTAATAAAATCAAAGGTGAAACGCGTAATGATGGAAACCCATGGCCATTATTTCCACTAACGTTTGCAAAAGAAGACGGACATAAAGAAGCGGAAGCCGTTTACGGAGAAGATCCTAGAGCGTACCAATGGTTAACGACTCGTTTTGTGACTGATGATGAAGGTGTTTTAGTCGGTCTTGAAGCCGTACAAGCAGAAACAGTGTTTGAAAACGGACAAAAACTACGTAAACCAATACCTGGATCTGAAAAGGTTTGGGATGCGGATCTCGTGTTATTAGCAATTGGGTTTACCGGACCTGAACGAGAGCTTCTTGAACAAATGGGTGTGAAGACGACAAACCGAGGTACGGTTGATGCAGAATATGGTCAATACAGTACGAGCGTACCGAGTGTTTATGCTGCAGGCGATAACCGTCGCGGTCAAAGCCTTGTCGTTTGGGCGATTCATGAAGGAAGAGAAGCAGCACGTGAAGTGGATCGATATTTAATGGGGTCCACGATTCTTGTATAAACAAGTTAATCATGCACGTAAAAGTGAATTCACGCTTTTACGTGCTTTTTCTGTTGGTTGTCATGATGGAACGTATGTAAATAAGAAGGACGGTCCAAGACAAACAAAAGCTGCATAACATACTCGTAATTCACTTTGAAATCGGCAGGGATTTTTGGGGCAATCGTATCAAGCCAATGCAAGAGCTTCCGCCGTTCAGCTCGTCCTAATTTCCTGTAATGAGCAGGAAGACGCATAATAAATTGCACAATGTACGGTGAAGACGCCTGTTCACTAAATGAAAATTGCTGTTGAAAAAGTTCAGCTAGAAAACGTTTTTGATGCTCTAAGTATCGTAACTGTCTCGTCTCATCTGCGTTACCAGGACGCAACCGCCATTGTTTTTTTTGTTTTGCAGTCATGCGTTCGAACTCATTCAAGCGCTTTTGTATCATTTTCTTCGTGGATGAGTTGAGCGGTGAAATGATCGCTGCTTGCTCGATTAATCGTTCATATTTATTTCGGAGTTCAGGCATGAAATTATTCGGTAACACATACATGTTCACAACGGTCGAAACCATAATTCCGATCATAGAACTCATCACTCGTTCACTATAAAATTCTAAATGATGATCAAACATGGAAGGCATAATGGCAAAGGCTGTGATGGATGCGATCATCGTAAATCGTTTATAGACGAAAACGTTCATGATGAGAATGATGACGATCACAACACTGGCATACATGAGCGGATGGGCACCGAGAATAAAGTAGAAGACGAGGGCAAAACCGGCACCAACAAGAGCAGACCCGAGACGGACAGCTCCGTTACGAACGGCATCAAAGCTCGTATTCTCAAGGGCAAAGCAAGTCGTTACAATCGCAAATAACGGCGGAATTGAGAGAAGATGACAAAGCAAAAGGCTAAAAGTCATGGACGTCAAGAGTTTAATCAGTCGCTTTGAGCTACGCAAAAAGAATAGTGACATGCCGTTCATCCTTCAATCTTTTCAAATTTTTACAGTTAGTATGTAACGGAAAAAAATAATTATGCATGAATTTAAAAGAAGCTCTTGAACAATATAGAAAAGATCACGTATGATAGAATTGAATTTTCCTATAGTTGGTTTGAGGGGAGTGATGGGGTGTACGTAACCGGTAAGTACAAAACAGGGATCTACATCGGAGAAGTTGTTGAAGAACGTGGCGAACGAACACTTCTTCAAGTGAAAGCAGTCAAAAAACATCCGATGCAAGGAGATCTTCATCAAGGATTTGCAACAGATGTACCACTATTTCATCAAAGAAACGCACTTGCATATTTAGAAAAGGCATGGGTGCCAACGGTTACCGTCAAAGCCTATTCAGATGATCTTCCTTCTTATGAAGAAAGTTTGCATGAAGCGGTAGAAGCCGAAATTTCCAAAATGGAAAAACGGGAAGATGAATTTGGTGAAAAAGCGCTTTCGAGTTTAAAAGAATTGCAAACAAGATACGAAAAGTAACGCGATAATTTTATACATGAGCATCCAAAAAAGAGGTGACGTTTTCCGTCGTCCTCTTTTCTTACGCTCTTTTTTACAGAAAACTTAAATTTTTTGTAACATCCATACGAAGGGGAGAGGGATTATGAAAGAAAGACAGCCGAAGTTAGCGACAGAGACGGTTTGGGCAGGCGAAGAGAAGTACAGAGTGCACGGCGCAAGCCAAGTGCCAGTCGTTCATAGCGTTGCTTACACGTATGACGATTTAGATTATTGGTATGAAGTGGCAGTCGGTCAAGCGGAAGGTCACATTTATGGCCGAAATACAAACCCTACGGTTTCAAGTTTCGAGGATAAAGTGAAAGAGTTGGAAGGCGCTGAAGCAGCAACGAGCTTTTCAACGGGTATGGCGGCAATTAGCAACACGTTATTAACGTTTTTACGACCAGGGGATCGAGTCGTAAGTATTAAAGATACGTACGGTGGAACGAATAAAATCTTTAGTGAGTTTTTGCCACGGTTAAACATTGATATTACGCTTTGTGAAACCGGCGATCATAAGCATATGATTGAAGAAATTGAAAAAGGCTGTAGCATCGTTTATTTAGAAACACCGACGAATCCTACTGTGAAAATTACAGATATTGAGCGAATTGCTGACGTTGCCAAAAATCACAATGCACTCGTGATCGTAGACAACACGTTTGCAACACCAATTTTACAAAACCCGTTGCAACTTGGTGCTGATTTGGTACTTCATTCAGCAACGAAGTTTCTCGGTGGTCACGCCGATGCACTTGGAGGCGTGCTTGTAGGAAGTAAAGCGCTCGTAGAAGAAGTGTATCATTACCGGGAAATCAACGGTGCTACACTAGACCCGATGGCTGCATATTTACTCATTCGTGGCATGAAAACGTTGCATCTACGTGTTTACAAACAAACCGAGAACGCGACAAAATTAGCGGAATATTTGAAGAAGCATCCGATGGTTGAAGATGTTTTTTACCCAGGCTTAAAAGATCATCCAAATCACAAGATTGCAAAGCAACAAATGAGAGGGTTTGGTGGCATGTTTAGTTTTTCACTCGTCGGAGGAATGGATGCAGTGAAATTGGTGTTACCGAAACTAAAGTATGCAAATCGCGCGGCGAACCTCGGTGCTGTAGAAACAACCGTCGGTCCAGCAAGAACGACAAGTCATGTAGAATCAACACCAGAAGAACGTAAAGCGCTCGGGATTCCAGATGGACTCATTCGCTATTCAGCTGGTATTGAAGATTTCGAAGATTTGAAAGAAGATCTCGAAATGGCGTTAAAAGCATTAACAGTTAAACAGTGAATTGGAGTGTCGTAGATGGAACAAAAAGTAGCCATTATCGGTTTTGGCGGGGTCGGTCAAGGTTTTCTTACGATCGTTGAACAGAAGAAACAGCAATTAGAAGAGCGGTACAATCGCAAAATTACAATCGTTTCAATTGCTGATTTGTATAAAGGGTCGGTCCATCATGATGATGGACTTTCCCTGCAAGATGTTAAAGCGAGCTTAGATATTGACGGTACGTTGCACCATTATCCAAAACGAGCAGGAACGATCACAGGATTAAGTGCGGTTGAAACGATCCAACAAACGAATGCAGACGTTATAGTCGAATTAACGTTTACAGATGTCGTTACTGGAGAGCCTGCGATTACACATACAAAAGCGGCATTACAAGCGAAAAAACACGTTGTGATGACGAATAAAGGTCCGATCGTAAAAGCCTACAACGAGTTAAAGCAACTTGCAGATGAGAACGGTGTTTCGCTTCTCTTTGAAGGAACGGTAATGAGTGGAACACCGGCACTTCGTATGCCATTAGAGACGCTAAAAGGCAATGATATTACGAAGATTTCGGGCATTTTTAACGGTACGACCAATTATATGCTCACAGCAATGACCTCTGGAAGAAGCTATTCAGAAAGCTTAGAGGAAGCGAAAGAGAAAGGATATGCTGAAGCAGATCCGACAAATGACGTTGAAGGGTATGACGTTCAAGGAAAGGTCGTCATATTAGCGAATGTTTTGCTCGGTGCAAATCTTACACGAGAAGACGTACCAACGACTGGGATTACGAACATACAACAAGAAGACATACAAAAAGCAAATGAACAACAACAAGTATGGAAACTCCTCGGAACGATTACAACTGAACAAGGCATCGTCAAAGGAGAAGTAAAGCCTGTTCTTTTAGATAAAACCAACCCACTTGCACAAATCGAAGGTGCAACAAACGCTGTGACCTATTCGTGTGACCTGTCTGGTGATATTACCCTTATCGGAGCTGGAGCTGGAATTTCTGAAACAGGTTTTGCCGTATTAATCGATATTCTGTCATTGCCAAAGACTACTCGTTAGATTGGAGTGTTTGAAATGATTGAAATGAAAAAGCATGAACAAGCGATGTTTATTGCGGGAATTTGGAAGCAAAAAGAAGAAATGATTAACGTGTATGATCCAGCAACCAATGAGTTGATTGCCACGGTTCCAAAAGGAACCAAAGCGGATATGAAGAAGCGTTACGGTCTGCAAAAAAAGGATTGAAAATTGCGAGCAAAATGTCAACGAGACAACGCATGGACATTTTGTTAAATGTGGTTGAGCGTATTCTGAATGAACGTGAAGAAATCGCACAAATCATTTCTTCTGAAGGTGTGAAGACAATTTCAGAAGCAAGGCGTGAAGCGAGAAGAGCGGCAGAGACGTTGCGCCTATGTGCAGAAGAAGCAAGAAGAATTGGTGGAACGACGTTGAACTTCGATCAAATGGAAGGAAGTGAACATCGTCACGGCTATACGGTGCGCTTTCCGATTGGGATTGTCGGGGCAATTACGCCATTCAACGACCCGCTAAATCTCGTTGCTCATAAGATTGGTCCTGCAATCGCTTCAGGCAATGCGGTCATTTTAAAACCTGCTACAGAAACCCCGTTATCCGCGTTATGGTTAACGAGAAAGTTTATTGAAGCAGGATTACCAAAGCACATCTTAAATGTTGTAACCGGCCGAGGACAAGAGGTGATCCCTCCACTTGTTGAACATCCGGAAGTAAGGCTAATTAGCTTTACAGGAGGGCTTCGTACTGGAGAGAAACTCGCAAAAGATGCTGGTCTTAAAAAGATTAGCATGGAACTTGGTGCGAACTCACCGTTTCTCGTTTTTGCAGATGCAGATGTAAAAAAGCAGCGAAAGCCGCGGTTTCTGGGGCGTTTGCAGCAGGAGGACAAAATTGTCTTAGCGTCCAACGAATGCTCGTGAGCGAGCAAGTGGTTGAAGACTTCACGAAGTATTGTTTGGAAGAAACAGCTGCTCTTCAATTTGGAGATAAAAAGAACGAACAAGATGATGTGGGCCCATTAATTAACGAACGAGAAGCAAACCGAGTGATTGAGTGGGTTGATGCAGCCGTTGATGCTGGTGCTACCGTTTTAACGGGTGGAAAGAAATACGGAAATTATGTCGAGCCAACCATTATGCAAGATGTTCCGAGAGATTCGTTATTGTATCAAGAAGAAATTTTTGGTCCTGTAGCGATGATTCAACCGTTTACAACGTACGATGAAGCGATGACACTGGCAAATGAAGTCAATTACGGGTTGCAAGCGGGCGTCTTTACAACGTCGTTGCAAACGGCGCACAACACAATACGTGACTTACACGTTGGTGGTGTCATGATTAATGATAGCAGTGACTTCCGCATTGATGCGATGCCGTTTGGCGGTACGAAAGGATCGGGTGTCGGAAGAGAAGGCGTGTATGATGCAATGGTAGAAATGACTGAACAACGTGTGGTTTGCTTTAACGACCAAGACCAATAACAAAGACTAAACGTCGTAAAGAAGGGTTGTGGGTAGATGTTTTCAAGGGAAGAATATCAACTGCGCATGAATAAGACGAAGCAAAAAAATGTTAGAGTACGGTGTTGAAGTGCTCATTCTTTCGAACCCTTCGAACCTGTGCTATTTAACAGGTTATAATGCATGGAGTTTCTACGTTCATCAAGTCGTTCTCGTACTCATTGATGAAGAAGAACCGATTTGGGTCGGACGTGAAATGGATGCCCATAGTGCAAAAACAACGACGTGGATCGACCATACGAGAATTATTCCGTATCCAGATGAGTTTGTCCAATCAACAATAAAACACCCGATGGATTTTGTCGCCAATATTTTGACAGACCTCGGTCAAGGTCAGCGAAAAGTAGGCGTTGAGATGGACGCGTTTTACTATACGGCGATGTGTCATGAGCGTTTAACGTACGGATTACCAGAAGCGGAATTCAAAAACACAAGTACGATCGTCAACTGGGTGCGCCTGCAAAAAAAGTCCAGCTGAGATTACGTTTATGCGTCGCGCTGCTAAAATTGTTGAGAAAGCCATGCAAGCGGCATATGACAAAGTTGATGTCGGGGTTCGCGAAAATGATGTGGCAGCTGCCATTTATCACGCACAGGTGAGCGGAACAGCTGAATTTGGCGGTGATTACACATCGATTGTACCGATGCTTCCGACAGGGAAAAACACTGCGAGTCCCCATTTGACGTGGACAGATAAACGATACAAAGAAGGCGACTTTTTGACGATTGAAATTGCCGGATGTTATCAACGTTATCATGCACCGCTTGCAAGAACGATGGCAATCAAAAAAGCTCCAAAAGAAATCATTGATGTCGGAAAAGTGGTCACAGAAGGTATTGAAGAAACGCTTAACTTTATGAAACCAGGTGTAACTGCTGAACAAGTAGAGGAAGTTTGGCGAGAATCGATTGGAAAACATGGGTTTATTAAAGCGTCACGTCTCGGTTATTCAATTGGCTTGAGTTATCCGCCAGACTGGGGTGAGCATACGATTAGTTTTAGAAAAGGAGACCGCTCATTATTAGAACCTGGAATGACGTTTCACTTGATGCCAGGTATTTGGTTTGATGAATTTGGAGTTGAGATTACAGAATCTGTGCTTATTACTGACAACGGGGGTAGAAACGTTAACGAATTTTCCTCGTGACGTTTATGAAAAGACGATGTAAACAAATTGACCCTGCACTCGAACATTTAACGAGTGCAGGGTCAAAAGCGTTACTCAGACGTTTTTTTTCTTTTCAGGAGGGACAGGATCAAATCCGCCCTTATGAAAGGGATGACACTTTAGAATTCGAATCACTCCGAGTGAGACACCCTTAAAAACACCGTGAATCAAGACGGCATCCAACATGTATTGCGAACATGTCGGTTGAAATCGACACGTTGGAGGCGTCGCAGGGGAAATGTATTTTTGGTAAAAACGAATGGGAGCGATGACGATTTTTTTTAACATAGTTGCCTCCATCAACACAAAAAGGCAACGTCTCGTTGCTTCATGCGTTAGCCTACGTGAAATGTAGCGTTCGGTTGTAAAATTGAATAGAGCACTTGGCTTTCTTCACTCGTTAATCGAATCATCGGTAAACGAACATCGCCAGAAATAATTCCTTGCATTTCAAGTGCTGCTTTAACAGGTACTGGGTTTGGAGCCATAAACATAGCGTTCATAACGGGTAAAAGTTCACGGTGTTGCTTAGCGGCAACTTTCGTATTGCCGTTCTCGAATTGTTGTACCATTTGCAGCATGTTCTTGCCGATCACATGTGAAGCAACGGATACGACACCTTTTGCACCAATACTCATAAGCGGTAAGGTCATGCTATCATCGCCACCGTATAGCTCGAAGCCATCTGGAGAGTTCTCAATAATCATTGAAGCGGCATCTAAATCACCACTTGCTTCTTTAATAGCAACGACATTCGGTAAATGAGACAGTCGAATTGTCGTCTCAGGAGCAAGGCTTACAACCGTACGACCAGGTACGTTGTAAAGCATGATTGGTAGAGCTGTTGATTCAGTAATCGCTTTGAAATGCTGGTACATTCCTTCTTGAGAAGGTTTGTTATAGTACGGTGTTACGAGCATAATGCCGTCTACACCAGCTTCTTCAGCGGCTTGAGTCAATTCAATTGAGGCATTTGTATTGTTGCTACCTGTTCCAGCAATAATAGGAACTCGGCCATCTGTGACTTTAATGACATGTCTAAAAAGTGCTAACTTCTCATCGCTTGATAACGTTGGTGATTCGCCTGTAGTACCAGCGACGACAAGAGATTCACTACCATTTGTAATTAAATGGTTCACTAGTTTCGTTACAGCTTGAAAATCAATCTGACCGTTCTCATTAAATGGTGTTACCATAGCTGTTGCAATTCTTCCAAAATCCATCTTCTCATCACCCTCAATGTTTGTTATAAGAATTTCGTGTTTAACGAGGGGCTTAACACAACTATACTATGTGCTTTTCGCTGTTTCGTGCTGTATTAACCCACACAACGGGCGGTTACCTAAGCATTTTGTACGAACAAAAAAACAACAATGAGAGGACTCATTGTTGCATGGTAACCTTTCTCATCAAGAAAAGCACTCCATGCGTGAGATAGCCCTCCATATAGCAAATGCTATATGACAGCCATACACTTGTTCAGTGTATAACCAGCCTCAAAAGCGTGAGCTCTCTTTAGCTTCGGCAATTTCCCCTTTCAGAATACTTCATAGGCACTCACGTACCTCCGTAATCGTACTAATGGTTATTGCTCCTCTACTCCCAGAAGAAGTTTGTATTGAACTACCTACATACTAACAAAGGATTGGCTCGTATGCAACCAAAAATAAACATCCTGTATATGGATTGCTTATCTCTTTTTCCCGGAAATAATCCTATCCAAAAAGAGAAAGTATAACAAGTAAGGAGGTGCAAAGGGTCCATGCGAAGAATTATCTATAGTGCGCTTACGTTAACGATTCTTTTGACGGGATGTACGGATGCCACCGATGAAGCTGCAATGAACAATCATCCTGAACTCGACCGACCAGAGTATTTGACGTTAAATTCTATGGAAAAAGATAGTCAAAGAGACTACGGTTGGCATAAAAACCGTTTAAGTACGTCGAGTACGGGGAAGTTCAAAGATAGAGGACACGGCGACAGCCCATATGCCCTTCAACACGAAGCAAAAGAAATCAACGACAGTCAAGCTTTTGATCATGTGGAGTTAACAGAAAGTGTAAAGCGAAAGATCGAGCAACTAAGGCCAGTAAATGAAGCTTACGTCGTAAACTTAGGCGGGATTTTGTATATCGGTTTAGAAAGTGACACGGTGAATGAAAGAGACCTCAATAAAGCCATCAAAGACATTGTCGCAAACAGTAGTAGCAATCATAAGTATCAACTGTTTACTGACCGAGCAAGCGTAAATCGAATACGTGCAGCTGAAAAAGCAGAGCATCCGGAATACCGGGAAGATTTTATGGATTTCTTAAATGACATGGAATATGAAATACAAAAAGGAGGCAATGGATGGTTGCAATAACCATCTACTGCCCTTCTTCTTAATTTGTAATTCCTAAATCATATAAGCTTTCTTCATATGTGTCTTCCATTACTTCAAGCCAAGTTGTTAAATTTTCGGTATGAATTTGCGCACGATCGCATCCTACTCGTGATGTTTCACAACGCTTAATGTTTTTCATGACACCACGAAGATCTGTTTTCGTGCCAGCGATAAGTTCTTTCGTTAACTCGAATGCTTCAGGAGTCGCATCAGCCTCATGTTTCTCTGTGAGGTCATACAAAGCTCTCGTATGGGTTTTGGCATCTTGAAAATCGGAGCGGTCCATTGCACTGTATAGCGCTTCAAGGTGATCGTGGAATTGTGTTAAATAATGGCCGTGTTCATCGCTATACATTAAGATGTCATCACTAGGCTTCTTGTTTTTATGGTTTACATACAACGTATTTGGTTCTCGACCTTCATTGTAAGGCTCACGATCTTGAGCTTCTAAATCTTGCTGTAAATCTTGTCCATATTGATTGCAACCAGTAAGTAGCACGAGAAGGATTAAAGAACTGGTCAGCTTTTTCATAAGTTCACGTCCTTTTTGTAAGTAAGTTTATGAAAGGTAGTATGCTTTTCGATTGTTTTGAATATGCATGAAGGAAATGGATTTCGGTCACCCTTACACTATATAGCTATAAATCTTGTGTAAAAGCATTTATTCCATTGCTACTTTCACTTATAATAGTTAGGGAATACATGGCTGGGGGGCTAAAAGGATCATGCATTCAGAGAAAATAGCGATACCGCTTTCTGAAGAACTTTTTAGTGAGATCAAGCATTTGACTGAGAAAGAACAGGATCAACTGTTCTTTAAAATGGTTCAACAATACGTTGAACGCAAAAAGAAAGAACAACTCATTCAGGAATTAAAGCAAGGTTATGAGGAAATGGCTGTGATTAATCGCGGACTATCTGAAACCTTTGCATACTGTGAATGGGAGGCCCAAGAGCGGATCAAGGCGATTCGAAAGGTCTCACATTACTAACAAGGAGGTGAATGGATGAGGTGAGCAACCAAAAAGAATCTCAACATCCAGCTGCAAAGAAAAGCGTCAAAAGAGGTGATGTTTTCTTTGCAGATTTATCTCCAGTTGTAGGGTCTGAGCAAGGGGGGTAAGGCCGGTCCTCGTCATTCAAAATGACATCGGGAACCGGTTTAGTCCGACCGTTATCGTTGCTGCGATCACTGCACAGATTAAGAAAGCTAAGTTGCCCACACACGTAGAAATCGATGCGAACAAGCACAAATTTGACCGTGATAGCGTCGTACTCTTAGAACAAATACGTACGATTGATAAACAACGCTTAACGGATAAAATTACACATCTAGATGACAATATGATGAAAAAAAGTCAACGAGGCACTTGAAATTAGCATCGGATTACGCGATTTGTAGTAGCTACATAGTTGTAAAACCGACTTGTCCCCCCAAGTCGGTTTTTTTATCGCCTAATTATGTAAAAATGTGTGATAAAATAAAAAAAATAACGCAACATTTTCGCGATCTTATGATATACTATGAAAAACATACATGAAAATAAAGGTAAAGTGACATAAATAAGCATAATACGACTCGAAGGGGAGCGATCACACCTTGAACAAGTTATCTTCTAAGACGTGGGGTTTCATTGTGATGATGTTAAAACTAACGATTGGCTTTGGTATGATCCTTTCGAGTTTTGTAAGTGGATGGTCGAATACGTCTGAAGGCACGTTGCCAGCAAAAACGGGCGTTGTGTTGCACGCCATTAATAACCAGCTGATCGTTCCGAGTGAGAACTTAAAGGCACCGGAATTTCTGACAAGACTAACGGGTACGTCAAATGTTAGGCCGTCGTTTTATCGTGAAGACTTGACCATTCCAGTTAGTGACGGCGAGTTTTTGGATGCGAGAATGTACGCGCCAATTCAGAGTGAAGATGCGCCGATTATCGTTTATTATCACGGTGGCGCATTTATGGAAGGGTATGGAAGCATTCAAACGCATGACAACATCGTACGAGCACTGGCGAGCCGTTCAGGGGCAATTGTCATTAGTGTTGGTTACCGACTTGCACCTAAGCACATTTTTCCTAAAGCAGTTGAAGATGCGTATGACGCACTTTTATATATTGAACAACAAGCTTCTGTTTGGGGAGGAGATCCGGGCAACATTACCGTTGCAGGTGATAGTGCAGGTGGTAACATTGCAACCGTCACAGCGATGAAGGCTAGAGATTTTAATGGTCCAGAATTAACTGCACAATTGCTGTATTATCCGCTTACGACGTTTCATGATTATCCGTTAGAAACGAGAGAGCAATATAGCAGCGGACAGTATTTGTTATCTCGTTCTGTTATGGAAAAGGCTAGAGCGACGTATACGCCAGGGGAAGACATGTGGGAGAATCCATACGTTTCGCCACTTGATGCAAAAACGACGGCAGGACTACCACCAGCATTCATCGCTACTGCAGAATTTGATCCGCTAAGAGATGAAGGAGAACTGTATGCGGAGAAGTTATTCTCAGATGGTGTTTACGTTGAGAATTTGAGGTACGAAGGCGTTATGCACGGGTTCTTATCATTTTATGAAGTAATGACGACAGGGAATCTTGCAATTGATGATAGCTTGGCGTTTTTATCGTCACAGTGGGAAGAAGAAGAGCGAGTTATGGTCGGCTTTCAAGTGATCGATCGTGAAGCACCTTCTGGTTTTTCCAGGGTGCGTGAAGAGATTGAAGCACATGTAGCGGCGGCGTATTTGTTGTCGATTCAATTTACGCAACTGTTTCACACGTTTGTTGAACAAGCAGATGGTTTCTTTCAATCAGAGATAAGTAATGAAGCTGAATAAGCTTAGATTTTTAAATAGAAGAGAAGGGTAAGGATTAGCAATCCTTACCCTTTTCTTGTTCTTGAACACCTTCTTTATTTTGAATCAATGGATAATGACCACGAGTGTCTGTGAAAACATGACCCGTGACAGTTTATAAGTGAATGGATCCGATTTATCGATAAATATAGCGATATTTAGGCAAATACGTCTGTTTAATTGGATGAGTTGTGAATAGAAGTCAATAATTTCGTTAATTCTTTTGTTTTCTCTATTTTATTTTAGTATGGGGTGTGGTAGACTACTTTTTGGATAGAGGAATATGTCGAAAGGGGGCTCTCTGATGCTTACCAATTTTACGCAACGACAACGTGATAAACGTCGTCAACTTACGTACCATTCAGACAATAATGATGTGGTGGAGTTTCTTGAACAGAAGGTCGATGAATTTGTGAAGAAAACAAAGCCGGTATTTTTACTAGATGAAAGTGAACTGCAATCACTAAAACGCGCATTGCAATCACGAGAAAAACAACGAGGTTGGCGTGTGCGTTCAAAAACAACGCGTCAGAAAGCTCTCTTTTATAATAAAGATTTGCGAAAGTTTGTGCAGGACTTAGAAAGAGAAAATGATTTCCGACTTGAAGGAAATGAAGCTTTGTTCGTTCAACTTCTCACAACGACGATTCAGCTATGGAATATGTCGGAAACGTATCGTAAGTACGGCAACTTCGTTACGAATGGAGATACAATTGCTACTGTATTTAATCGTTACATTGAAGTAGTTGAAGTGGAGGAACAATTTAGTCCATCAACGATTGAAAGCTTACGAAAGCAAATGATTTGTCACAAGTTAGTGAGTGTGACGATCAAATCAGCGAAATTAAAGCACCAATTAATGCTTTATAAAAAGCGCCAACAGATGATTTCAGTAAGCCCAGTGTAAACTGGGCTTTTTCTTTGTGTACAAAAGTCGTGAATGAATGAACTGAATGAACGTACGCACAAGTAATTGAGTAAAATGGAACGAATAAACGAAGCAATCTTTTGCAACGTTATAAAAAGAGAAAAGAAGAAATTGTCGAACAAAAGAAGTATGCGCTTACAACCTGAAGGGTATTGAGTTTGATTTTAGTGAATGTCTATTCATTTATATCGGAAACACTAGCCACTTACAGGATAGTCTGTGGTATGATAGGACAAGGACGAGAAACATCTTTTGCTGTTACTTTAATGAGGTTTATTAAAGTAACTAAACATTTAATGAGTAAAAGGGAAGGTTTTTTTATGACGAGCAGACAAATAGAAACCGATGTGGTTTTAATCGGTGCGGGTATGATGAGTGCCACACTTGGAGCGTTACTTAGAGAATTGGCACCGAACATGGAAATCACGGTCTTAGAAAAACTAGGAGGCGCAGGGGAAGAAAGCTCCAATGAGTGGAACAATGCTGGAACAGGGCATGCGGCACTTTGTGAACTCAACTACACTTCCGAAAAACCTGACGGTTCAATTGATACGAAAAAAAGCGGTTAACGTAAATGAGCAGTTTCAAATTTCAAGACAATTTTGGTCGTATTTAGTCGATCACGGTTTATTGAAGAATCCAGAAAGCTTTATTATGTCGATTCCTCATATGAGTCTTGTGCACGGCAAAAAGAACGTTGAATTTCTTAAAAAGCGTTATGATGCACTTGTAGATATTCCTTTATTTGAAGGTATGGAATACTCAGAGGATCCTAAGCAGTTAAAGCAGTGGCTCCCACTCGTTATGGAGAATCGCTCTGATAGTGATCCAATTGCGGCAACTAAGATTGACACAGGTACTGATGTGAATTTTGGTGAGTTGACGCGTATTTTATTTAATCAACTTGAAGGTGAGAACTTTCATATCCACTACAAGCATAAAGTAATGAACTTAAAGCGGACGATTCGAGACAACAAATGGGAAGTAAAAGTTGAAGATATGCGTACAGGTGAAGTGTACATCTATACAACAAAGTTCGTATTTATCGGTGCAGGTGGAGGAAGCTTATCATTACTTCAAAAAACTGGTATTCCCGAGTCACGAAACGTCGGTGGCTTCCCAGTAAGTGGATTGTTTATGGCTTGTCATAACCCTGAAATCGTTGAACAACACCATGCGAAGGTGTACGGAAAAGCTAAAGTCGGTGCACCGCCAATGTCAGTGCCTCACTTAGATACGCGCTATATTGATAATAAAAAGTCATTATTATTCGGACCGTTTGCAGGCTTTTCTCCGAAATTCTTAAAAGAAGGGTCGAATATGGATTTAATCAATTCCGTTCGCCCGTCTAATGTGATGACGATGCTTTCAGCAGGGGTAAAAGAGTTATCGTTAACTCGTTATCTCATTCAACAAGTGTTATTGTCAAAAGAGAAGCGTATGGAAGAACTGCGTGAATTCGTTCCAAACGCCAAAAGCGAAGATTGGGATATGGTCGTTGCCGGCCAGCGTGTTCAGGTAATAAAAGATACAGAAGACGGCGGCAAAGGAACCCTTCAATTCGGTACGGAAGTGATTACGAGTGAAGACGGTTCTGTAGCTGCATTACTCGGTGCATCTCCAGGTGCATCTACGGCTGTTCACGTAATGCTTGAAGTGTTAAAACGTTGTTATCCAGATCAAATGGATGAGTGGATGCCAAAGATTAAAGAAATGGTACCATCATACGGGCAGTCACTCGCTGAGAATCGTGAGCTGTTCAAGCAATTAGAAGCATCTACAGCAAAAACGCTTAAGTTGTCTGCAGAACAAACAGACTTAGCGATGAATTAATCAATATCAAGGCATTGAGAGGGGAAACTCGTTCAATGCCTTTTTTAGTTGTATAACAATTCGTGCCTTGAGAATAGCTTGAATTCGGCAAAAAGAAAAAGTGTACGTGGATTGAACACATCCCACGTACACTTTTTTTACACAAACATAAATACGATATGAGCACATAAAACGATAATCGGTAACGTAATGATCGTACGCAATAAGAAGATCATGACAAGGTGCATGAAGTTAACAGGGATTTTTGAAGCAAGTAACAATCCACCGACTTCACTCATAAAGATCAACTGTGTGACAGACAAACAACCAATAATAAAACGTGTCATTTCACTTTGAATTTCTGCACCAATTAATGCTGGTAAAAGCATATCAGCAAACCCGATCAGTATCGTCTCAGATGCTGCTTGCGCTTCAGGAACTTGCATTAACTCTAGAATTGGTATGAACGGTGCGCCTAACCAAGTGAAAAGTGGCGTCTGTTCTGCAATGATAATCGTTATTGTACCGAAGGCAAGTACGATCGGAATCACGCCAATCCACAATTCAAGGACATTTTTAAAGCCTTGTTTTCCAGTGCTTACGATATGAACTTGACTCGCTCTCGTTAAAGCGCCTTGCCAAGCGCGTTTCAGTAGTGGTCGACCGTCTTTAGGTTCTTCTTTTTGTGGTGTTGCGTGTTCATAATAATCTTCGCTAAATCGTGAAAGCGGAGGAATTCGTGGCATAATAATGGCTGCCACAAAACCAGCTATGACGATCGTCATGTAATAAGGGAAAAACATATGCTCTAAGCTTAAATAACCCAAAATAACGATCGTAAACGTAATAGAAACGATGTTAAAGGTTGTCCCAAGAACTGCAGCTTCTCTTCTCGTATAATGACCTTCCATATACTGTTGGTTCGTCATCATAACACCAATCGTCGCATCGCCAAACCAAGAAGCAAGGCTGTCGATTGAGGAACGGCCTGGAAGTCGAAATAGTGGACGCATAATTACGTTCATTAATGCACCGGCAAATTCCAGTAAACCGAAGTTCAACAGAAGTGGAAGAAAAATCCCCGCAAATAAAAACACAGTAATGAGTAAGGAGCGAGTTCAAAAATTAAGTCGCCAGTATCTGGTCCCCATACCCATTCCGGTCCGATTTGAAAGATGATTAAAAGACCGAGTGTAAACCCAATGATTCGAACGATTAACCAAAATGGTGTAACGGCAAAGATGGATTGAAAGATTGGCTTTTGTAACCATGCAGCATTTGTGAATGTATATAACAAACTGCCAATCACAGAAATTGCAGCTAACGTAATCGTTAATTCGGCGATGACGGGTGCAAGAATATCACCTGCGAGATTCGAAAGAAATGCGATTGGAATCGTCATTTCTCGTTCCCCATCTACCGTATAAAACACCGGAAAAATAAAGATAAATAGTCCGAGTAATGAAGGAAGAATAAACCAAAGAATTGGCTTAGTCGATTTAGTCGTCATGATGTGCCCACCTTAAGATGTATAAATTGCTAAATAGAGATCCGTTCAAGAACTTCGTTTAGTTCTCGTAAGTTTTTAATTTCAATGGTTGGAATGATGTCCGTATCATTGGAGGTGCCTTCTCGATTAATCCATACTGTCGTTAGGTTAACCCCATTTCCACCGATAATATCCGTATGAAGGTTGTCACCGATCATGACCGCTTCTTCTGGCTTGATGTTTAGCTGCGATAAACAGTGGTTAAATAGTGAAGTATCAGGCTTTCCGACACCAAATGAACCAGATATAAAAATACGATTAAAGAAAGGTACTAATGCAGGTGTCATTTGTAATTTCTTTTGTTGTAGACTTGGTGCGCCATTCGTTAATAGTACGAGTTGAAACGTTTTTTTGAAGGGATGACAGAACATCAAACGTCTCATCGTATACGTAAGGCAGTGTTTCACGATACGTAATAAATCGTTTCGCGAGTTTTCTTGCTAGTGATAAATCTTCATTGCCTACTGAGCGAAGCGACTCCATCCATACGTCGAATTGATATACGGAAATATTGTCACTCATTAGCCGTAATCTGGAATCATTCACATCATTGAATTTCCCCCATAAACCTTCAAACGGGTTAATACCTAAAGCAACAGTGACAGGGTAGAAGTCTTGCTTCTTGTATTCAATAGGTGCAATTTCTTTTACCGCATTAAATAGAAGATCGGCGTCAATTCCAGCTATTCTGTATGCGTCATTACACGTTGCGAGCAAAGCTTCTTTAATACTCTTTTTGTCCCATAAGAGCGTATCATCTAGGTCGAAAATTAACGTATTAATCACGGTACACCCACCTTTCGTCTCGTTGTATAATTACTCGCATTGTAGCATAAAAAGGCAAACTGCGTGTAGTATAAGCTAAAATTTCATTTATTCTAAACAAAAGATGTTCATTCATTGCATGAAAAATAGATATAGGATTAACGAGAGCTATTGCGTGGAATAAAGTAATAAAGACAGAAAATGCAACGTTAGATTGTGGAAAATCGTGTAAAAACAAAGACGGATTTACTAAAAAGAACAACGGCAAGACATTACGGCACAGTAACGTTACTGAGACTCCTATTAAGTAAAGCGGTACAGCAGTAATTGACTGTTATCAAAGAGGAAAGAGGTAGTCTTAAATACCTATAAGTGAATCATGGAACTCGGTAAGTAAAGGGATTTTTTGACGAATCATGTCAAAATCAAACGGTTTACAAGAAAAGGCACAAGGGAAAACAGTAAAAAAAGTTTGTCATTTTAACAAACAAAATCACGACTATCTTTTGTATCCTGTTACTTGACGTGTTAAAATAAAAATGTGAAAGCGTTACGAATTGAAATCGTTTATTTTTTTCTGCGCTGAATTATTCAGGCAAACTTTATAGCCGAGCTTTATGTGTAGTTAGTATCCCCAAAACACGGAATCTATTGTTTTTAGAATGCGTTTTCTTATTTTGGAGATATAATATCGTTCAGATTGATAAGATACATTTAAATGATGAGGTTACATCATTGCTTGAGAATTGGCGATGTTAGTTTTTTTATGAGAAAAGTTCTTGGTCATCAATTCCGAATCGTAAATCGGCAATTGCTCGACCTCAATTCGAACCGTTTTAAGACGAATTTTGTCGATCATGACGTTACAGATTGCAAACAAGTTAGTTGGAGGTAGTAGCAGATGGACAGAAAGGTTTCCAAGCTTGAGAAGTCTTGGGAAACATTTCACGGCCCGAACTTAGGGTATGTGATGGACCAGTATGAACTATACAAAGAAAACCCGAGCGATGTTGAAGAAGATTTAAAAGCGTGGTTCGATGAGTACGGTGCACCATCAGTCGGTTCAACGAATAACGTTTCAGAATCAAGTGACGAAACGGTGAATTCATCATCGATGCACAAGATTGCTGCAGCGATTAAGCTTGCAGAAAACATTCGCACTTTCGGACACTTACTTGCAGATATTAACCCATTGGAAGCACCTGGAGAAGAGTCATCGTTTTTAAAGCCGAGTGAACACGGATTAAGTGACGAGGACTTAATGGCAATGCCAGCAGAGATGCTTTGTAAAGATGCACCGTCTTCAGTTGAAAACGGTCTAGATGCGATTAATCATCTTAAGAAGATGTATACAAAATCAATCGCTTTTGAATTTCATCATGTTCACGACCTCGAAGAGAAGAACTGGCTAAACCAAATGGTTGAGTCCGGTGATATCTATGAAGATTTGTCTCCGAATAAACGCAAATCAGTCTTGGAGAAATTAACAGCTACCGAAGGCTTTGAGCAGTTTTTGCACCGCTACTTTGTCGGACAAAACGTTTCTCTATTGAAGGATTAGATAGTATGGTCCCGATTTTAGAGGAAATGACACAAAGCTACATGCAAGACGGTGCGAAAGATATCATGATTGGAATGGCTCACCGTGGACGATTGAGCACGCTTGCTCACGTTCTAGGGAAACCATACAACCTCATTTTCTCCGAATTTAAACATGCTCCACTTGAAGATGAAGCACCAACAGAAGGGTCTTTGAACGAAGGTTGGACTGGGGATGTGAAGTACCACTTAGGTGCGAATAAGCAAATTGGTGAAGAGTCAACGTATACGACAGTTTCCCTTGCTAATAATCCAAGTCACTTAGAATACGTAGACCCAATCGTTGTTGGGTATGCTCGTGCTGCTCAAGAAGACCGTACTCAAGTCGGTTTCCCTGATCAAGAAATGAAGAATGCAGGTGCGATCTTAATTCACGGAGACGCAGCATTCCCAGGTCAAGGAATTATTGCTGAGACATTGAACTTGAGCGTTTGAAAGGATATCAAACGGGAGGCACAATGCATATCATTGCAAACAACTTACTCGGATTTACGACAGATAGTCATGATTCGAGATCAACAACATATGCAAGTGACCTCGCAAAAGGTTACGAAATTCCAATTATCCACGTGAACGCTGATGACCCAGATTCTTGTATTGCCGCAGCGCATTTAGCATCTGAGTATCGCCGTCGCTTCCATAAAGACTTCCTCATTGATTTAGTCGGTTATCGTCGTTACGGACATAACGAGACAGATGAGCCGATGTCTACTCAACCGAAATTGTATGAGAAGATCAAAAAGCATGAGACATCACGTGCTATTTATGCAAAAACACTCATTCAAGACGGTGTTGTAACAGAAGAAGAAGTCGAAACAATGCGTAGTGAGCTTCAAGACAAACTCATGCGTGAGTATGAAAAAGTCGGTGAAGCGAGTCACGAAGTTGCTGACATGAATCCACCAGAAGTTATTGAAAAAGGACTTCCTAAGATGGATACTGCAGTTGCTTATGATGAGCTCAAACAAATGAATGAAGAACTACTTCAATACCCTGAAGACTTTACGGTGTTCCCGAAATTGAAGAAGATTTTACAACGTCGTGAAGAAGCGTTTAATGAAGGTGTTATTGATTGGGGACATGCAGAAGCACTTGCATTCGCTTCTATTATCTCTGATGGGACGCCAATTCGAATGACGGGGCAAGATTCTGAACGTGGAACGTTTAACCATCGTCATTTAGTGCTTCACGATTATGAGAATGGTGAGATTCACTCGCCAATGCATACGCTCTCAACAGCGAACGCGTCGTTTGCGCTTCATAACAGTCCGCTTTCAGAAGCATCGGTCGTTGGATTTGAGTATGGCTATAACGTACAAGCTCCTGAAACGCTTGTCCTTTGGGAAGCGCAATACGGAGACTTCTCAAATGCCGCACAAGTTCAATTTGATCAATTCTTATCTGCAGGTCGTGCGAAATGGGGACAACGTTCTGGTATGGTACTTTTATTACCTCACGGTTATGAAGGTTCTGGTCCAGAGCATTCAAGCGCTCGTCTTGAACGTTTCTTACAGCTTGCGGCTGAGAACAACTGGAATGTTGCGTATTTATCAAGCACATCACAATACTTCCATATTTTAAGACGACAAGCGAAAAGTCTTGAAATGGATGAAGTACGTCCGCTCGTTCTTATGACACCGAAGAGTTTACTTCGTAACAAGTCACTTGCTGATCCGTACGAAGCCTTTACGGAAGGGCGTTTCCACCGTGTACTCGGTGATCCATTAACGCTCGGTAATGAAGATGAAGTGGAGCGAATTGTGTTCTGCTCTGGTAAAATCGCAATTGACCTTCATGAAAGCATCGACGAGACTGTTGATACGAAGAAGCTTCACATCGTTCGTTTTGAGGAACTTTATCCGTATCCACATAAGACGGTCGAGACCGTTCTCGCGAAATATAAAAACCTTAAGGCTGCAGTATGGGTTCAAGAAGAGCCGAAGAACATGGGTGCTTGGAACTACATCGACCCGTACTTGCGTGAAAGCTTACCAGACGATGTACCGTTAGAGTATGTAGGACGTCGTCGTCGTTCGAGCCTTCTGAAGGGAATCCGAACGCACACAAACAAGAACAACAACGAATTATCAACACGGCATTGGGACGTGAAGGGAGCAACCAATAATGGCAGAAATTAAAGTTCCAGAACTCGCAGAGTCGATTACTGAAGGAACAATTGCAGAATGGTTAAAACAACCTGGTGATTACATCGAGAAAGGCGAAACGATCGCTGAACTCGAAACAGATAAAGTAAACGTTGAGATTAACTCTGAACAAGCAGGTGTATTACAAAAGCACTTGCGTGAAGCTGGCGACACAGTTGAAATTGGCGAAGCAATTGCAACGATTGATGAAAACGCTAAAGAAGGTTCTGCACCTGCAGCTTCTGAAGACAGTGCCCCTGCTAAAGAGGAAGCACCAAAAGCTGATGCTCCTAAAGAAGAAGCGAGTAACAAAGCAGAAGAAAGTGACAGCAATGACTCAGAACACGTGATTGCATCACCTGCAGCACGTAAGCTTGCACGTGAGAAAGGCATCAACTTAAACGATATTCAAGCGAGAGATCCACTCGGTCGCGTTCGTAAAGAAGATGTTGAAGCGCACGGCCAAAAGCCAGCTGCACCTGCAAAAGAAAACAAACAAGCTGAGCCTAAGAAAGATGAATTCGGTGGCAAGCCGCACGAGCGCATTAAAATGAGCCGTCGTCGTCAGACGATTGCAAAGCGCCTCGTTGATGTTCAACAAGAAAGTGCGATGCTTACAACGTTTAACGAAGTCGATATGAGCGCTGTTATGGACATTCGTAAGCGCCGTAAAGATGCGTTCCAAGAAGAGCATGACGGTACACGTCTTGGCTTTATGTCATTCTTTACGAAAGCAGTTGTTGGAGCACTTAAGAAATACCCACTTCTTAACGCTGAAATTCAAGGCAACGAAATCGTTAAGAAAGATTTCTATGATATCGGTATGGCAGTTTCAACAAACGACGGTCTAGTCGTTCCAGTAGTTCGTGATGCAGAGCGTTTAAGCTTTGCGGGCATTGAGAAAGAAATCTCAGACCTCGGTAAAAAAGCTCGCGACAACAAGCTTGCACTTTCTGATTTACAAGGTGGTACGTTCACGATTACGAACGGTGGTGTATTCGGTTCACTTCTTTCGACACCGATCTTAAATGCACCTCAAGTTGGTATCCTTGGAATGCACACAATTCAATGGCGTCCAGTTGCGATTGATCAAGATCGTATGGAAAACCGTCCAATGATGTACCTTGCACTTTCTTATGATCACCGCATTGTAGACGGGAAAGAAGCAGTTAGCTTCCTCGTTACAGTTAAGAAATTACTTGAAGAGCCAGAGCAACTTCTTTTAGAAGGATAACGCTTAGAAAGACTCCGTTCATTACGGAGTCTTTTTTTTATAACGTATAGCGTTGAAAAATAGTCTATAGTATGTAAATATCAAAAATTATGAAAAAAAGAGGTTTACTTCTAAGTGATTCGTGATACTATATTAATACATCGTCAGCCCTCATCCTATAAGATTGAGGGTTGATGACGTTTTATTAGTAACGAGCCTCTGCCTGATGGTCGTAAGATGTGTGGAGACGTAAGACGTGACCATGCAAACATTTTTGAGGAGGGATTTTCATGGTACAGACGAAAGCTCAAGAATTGCGTGCGGCGATCCAAATGAGAGGCTGGTCAAACACGACGTTATTATCAACCGATCAAGAAGACATCATTTTGAATAGTCGAACGGGTTGTCGTTCCTGGAAAGGTACGAAATGGGGATTTATTTCAGCAGAATCTCCTGAGCAGTTGAATATAACGATTGACTTGCCGCGTAATCGAGCGAATATTAATGAAATTTGTGAGCAGCTTGAGATGAAGCTCATTTCAAACGAAGAAGTTGGGCTAAGTGGCATTTGGCTAGAGAAGAAAGCAGATCGCGATACATTACACATCCATATTACAAATCATGATTTAAACGATACGGTATTTTCAACGGAATCGAAATTGATTAACTTTTTGAGTGAAGCAAGACGGTGGAATTGCTTGTAATTGATAGACACGAGGCGGTCGACAATTAGACGACTGCCTTTTTTCGTTCCTGTAATTGTCAATAAACGTCGTCCCATGATATACTATTGATAATCAATCTCAACTAACTAACCAGAGCCTGATTTGAAAGGGGACGACATGACATTGAGTCGCAAGCGTTATTTTTACTGTCGCTCACTACACCACTCGTTAGAACCGATGAATTGGCCGAGGATCAAAGAAATAGGTTTTGATTTAAATATAAAGCGAGAAGATTTACCGTTTTTCATCTCGTTTTTCCGTGATCTTGAACAGTATTACACTGACAAATCTCAGCTCGTTCAAGAAAGTTATCAAGTGTACATGGAAGAAGTAGCTTCGTTTTTCAGGGATCAATCCAATGAAATGATTTATTGCTCTTCAATTCAAACAGAAGCAAAGAATTACGTCATTCCATTTACGGATTTTGTTGCAGCATTTATGTTAGCAGACGAAGCATTTGAGCGGATTTTTGATGAGAATAAGAACACGGACCAACAGTTTGATAAAGTACTCACGTATTATAAACGGTTTAATTTATTAGCAGATGCGACAAAGGCACAATTTATATTAGATCATCTACCAGAACTCGTACTACATGATGATTAAAAGGGGAAGTTATAGGCAATGTTACACTTCAAATGGCAAAACAGTGAAACGATCAAAAGCATTCGTTGCGTTCACGCCGATGCAAAGAAATACAAAGTTGATTCGGTGCTAACACCTGGGAAAGATTATGATGTGAAGAATGAAACGGATGAATTTTACTTTGTAATTGATGATACCGGTAAAGTCGGTGGCTTCCTAAAAGACTACTTTGAAGAGAAATAAACTGTCCTTGGACAGTTTATTTTTATTTAATGATTGAATCTTTTGAAAAATAAGAGTAAAATAACGTTGTGTGATAACGCTTACATTAAAGGAGGATACGATGTCTACAATCCAATTTCAATTTTTTTGTAGGAACTTCAGTTGTCTTTCAACGAGATGCAAGTCTTACACTTCATGATCAGTTACAAAAGTTAGGGAAGAAGCGTCCGCTCGTACTTACAGATCAAGGAATTATGGATGCAGGGATTGCAAACGTAATAACGAACCAACTTGATGAGCACACGTATGACTATGAAGTGATGCATGATATTCCTGCCAACCTCCTAGTAAAGTCGTCATGAAAGGTGCTACGTTGATTCAGAATCAGCAGTTTGATAGCATCGTTGCAGTTGGTGGCGGAAGTGTAATGGATGCAGCAAAAGCGATCAGCATCATGTCAGCCAATGATGGAAGTATCAACGACTATGATGCAATCATTGGTAATCGTACATTTGAAAAGCAAGGGCCTCCACTCATTACGATTCCAACCACGTCAGGTACAGGAAGTGAAGTGACTCAGTGGGCAGTTATTACAAATGAAGAAACAGGTCGTAAACAAGCGATTGGTCATCCATTTATGTCCCCTGTTATTGCCCTCGTAGATCCTGTGCTAACGTTAAAGTTACCGAAAGTATTAACAGCAGCTACAGGTAGTGACGCTTTAACACACGCAATCGAAGCGTATACGTCTAAGAATACGATGAACAACAATTCTCCGCTAATTGATCATATTGCGCTAGAAGCGATTGCGATGATTTCTAGAAGCCTAGAGCGCGCAGTTACAAATGGTGAAGATCTTGAAGCGAGAGAAGACATGATGGCTGGAAGTCTTCTTGCGGGCATCGCATTCCAAAATGCTGGACTCGGCAATACCCACGCATTGGCTCATCCGTTAGGTGGGAAATTTAACGTACCACACGGAATTGCAAATGCGAATCTGCTTCCGGTCGTTATGGCTTACAATGTAGATGCCTGTCCGGAGCGATTTGAAACGATCGCCAACATCTTTGAACCAGGTGGTCGCAAAAAGGCGAGTGATGCAGTGGTTTTCGTTGAACAACTCATCGAACGCATTGGTATTCCTAGTCTTTCAGAGTATGAAATGACTGAAAGTGATTACAAAGAGATGGCAAAAGACGCGACGACAGACGTCAGTTCGTTTACGAATCCGAAAGAAACGACTGAAGAAACGTTTTTTTGAGCTTTATTTAAAAGCATCTAAGTTAACTGTATAATTATTATGTAAACAAAAACTCCGCGATCTTTTACATCGCGGAGTTTTTGTAAGTTAAAGAACCGTGCTTTCAATATCACGATCAGCATCATCATTACTTTGAGCTTCGCGCGTTTTAAGATGTTTAATCTCGTATCTAATTGTTTCATCATGTACGCTAATGAATCTTCATTAATCGTGCCATTTTCATCTTTACTGAAGTTCACAGCAACTGGCTTTAATTCATCAAGGCGCTCGATGACTTGATCATAAATGTGCGGGTGTTCTTTTATAATGCGGTGCAATAAATAGGTACCGTATGCAATATGTCTCGATTCATCACGCTTTAAATAACCGACTCCTTCAAGAAGCCCAGGCATCATTCCGGTATGTTGAAGTTGTTCGTAAAACGTATGATAACCAGATTCTGCAAGCACACCTTCTACAAACATGTTATAAATCGTTGCAGCATCAGCGATCGCTTCTGGGGATTGATCCGTTAACAGTCTATCCATTGCATTTGGCAACGTTTCGTTAAATAATTGTTCATACGCAGGATCGTAATGCTTAGATAATGGTTCTGTTTCATCAATCGTGGAGAGGACGAGTTGGAAAAACTCTGTATGTTTGGCTTCTTCGTGAAGAAACGTCGTTAAAAACATTTCTTCTTCAATTCTACCTTCATTAGAAATGACCATAATTAATGGCAATAAATCACGAGTGACGGCTTCTTCCCCGCCTTGGAATTTAGCAATAACCCGAAGGATGGCTTGTTTTTGTTCATCAGGTAAGTGTGGCCAATGAGCTTTGTCGTGAGAATAGTTAATGTCTTCAGGGTTCCAAGTGCCGAAACGATTGGCTTTTTTTGTACAACTTGTAAGGCAAAGATTGTTCGTCTAGGCGACGACTGCTAGTAATGAGCGTTTTTTTTCGTCATATGAGCCTCCCTTAAAATGGTATGTCTTAAGTGTAGCAAAGCAACTTTGTCTATTTTTGTCACTTTTTGTTAGCGCTTACATTTCACTCGATGTATTTGTGTGAATACAGTAGTGGGTGTGGGGGGAGTGGTGATGGGGAGTATCCAGCGCTCATCGGTTCATGGGCACAAGCAATTGGAACTGTAATTTCTGCAATCGGTGGAACGCCAATTCTCGTTATTGGTGATGGGAATCAACCGTATGCAATCATCGGCAATTCCTTACAAGCAGTAGGAGCGGCAGTACTTGCTGATGAAGCGGACAACGTGCTCGATCAATACGGCAACATCATTCCTGCTATTGGCAATGTGATCGTTCTTCGTGGCGTCTTTCTTGATGATTTAGATTTGGCAATTACGGGTGATCTGTTTCAAGCAACAGGTGGCTCATTGTCGATTTATACAGCCATTCAAGACGAAGAACTCGTTGATTTTTATGCAAATGGTCTACAAGTGGTCGGAAACGGAGCGCAGGCACTTGCGGGAATTCAAGAGAAACAAGACATCGATTCCGAGGATTTAGCGATCACAGGCGGATGGATTCAAGCAACGGGTGCGATCATTGCCGCTCTTCAAGAGACGTATGACTATTTAAATCCAAATGAGACAGAAGATGAAGATGTTGAAGATGGCCAATCCAAAGGATGAAAACGGGAATGGGTGACAAATGATTGATAAAACGGTAAATAATTTCACGTACCATAATGATGTGCATAAATAAAGTCGTAATGAAACAGTCTATACGAGATGATAAGCAAAATCCTTGTAGATAGATCGGAATAATGGTAACTTAATAGTGAATTAACAAAGGGAGTGTTGACATTGACAAATCAATCACCGTTAGTAACGACAGAATGGTTACAAGAACACCTAGAAGACCCTAAAGTTCGAATTATAGACGCAACAACGTTTTTAATGCCTTCAACGGAAGAAGGGCGTCCGTATGACGTGAAGTCTGGAAAAGAAGCATATGAAGAAGGACATATACCTGGTGCTGTTTATGGAGACATTGCAGGAGAGCTTGCAGATTCGAACAGTGCTAGCGCATTTACAGTACCTAGTGAAGAGCAATTTAAAGAAGCAATTGAACGACTCGGTGTAAGTGATGACACACATGTCGTTGTATATGATCAAATTGCTGTCGTTGGTACGAACATTAGTGCATCAGATTGGGCTTCTAGACTTTGGTGGCATCTTCGTTTTGAAGGGTTCGAGAACGTTTCAATCTTAGAAGGTGGATTTAGAAAATGGAAACATGAAGGACGAAATGTTGAAACGGGTACAAACGAATACCCGAAAGGAAATGTGACGATCGCTCGAAACACGGAGTTACTTGCTACAAAAGAAGACGTTAAACGAGCAACGACTGATTCAAATACCGTCCTCTTAAACTGCTTGTCACCAGCTGATTTCTCTGGAGAAAAGAACACATACGGCCGCCCAGGACACATTCCAACGAGCCACAATGTCTTCTTTGCATCTCTTAACGATGACGAGACGTTTAAAGTAAGAGAAGAACAGCAATTACGTGACATCTTTGAACCGACTGGAGCGCTTGATTCAAATAAAAAAGTCATCGCATACTGCGGTGGTGGAATCGCAGCCACTTGGAACGCGTTTGTACTTTATCTTCTCGGTAAAAAAAGACGTTGCTGTGTATGATGGTTCAATGACCGAGTGGGCAGGCGATTCATCGCTTCCATTGCATACGAAATAATAAACTGACGTTATGTTTCTTGGTCAAGAGATTGCCTAAGAAACATAACGTTTGGAATACGATCATTTAAATGAATGAATGTCTATTGTGCCGATGTTTAGAAGCTGTTTTTGCACGATCGCTTCTATTCTTTCGTACACGAGCGATTATAATGGAGTTTTGCCATTAATTGATGGGAAAGCGATCATAGTAAACTAGTGAAGAAAACCGGTTTTTATAATGGATTATTGCGCACCTTTACAGGTGCGTCAGGCTGTTGAGAAACTTAAACGGACCAAAAGCCTACTCGTAAATGAGTAAGCGGCTTCTGTGGCTACGCTTGCCGCGGGCGTTGCCTCAGCTATCGTGCTTCGCACGATGATCTTCGGCTAACGCTACTCCCGTAGGCGTCTTCGCCACGACAGCCGCTTTTATACAGCATATTGAGTTTGTAAAAGCAAAAGTAAAATGTATAACTTCAATACTTTAAAATCTACAAGTTCATTAACTCTTTACTTCATTTATATAAGAACAGCACTTTTTCGACAATCTGGCGCACCTTTACAGGTGCGCTTTATTTTTTTGTGAACAGATGTTCTTTATAAATGACCGAACCATTTCATAAATGATATGATGGACATAGTTATTGTAAAAGGGGCTTATTTACGTATGAGACCGCATGATGATGATAAAAAGAACAGCGATCAAGACAATGAAGAGAAAAAAAGAAATTACACTAACGAACATAAAGAACATCCAGTTGATGAAACATTAACGGATCGCGATTTAGAACTGAGCGAAGAAGAAGGAACGAATGAGGAAGAAACGTACATAGACGAAAATATCCCACCAGAAGAACCTCCCCTCGAATATTTTCTAAATGATGAACCTGACGACGAGAAAACTACGAAAAAGAAGAAAAAAAATGAAGCGGTGGCAGAAAATCGGAATCATTTTCGTCTCTTTCTTACTCGTCATTCAAGGGGCGACTGCATTATTTCAATATTTACGGCCGGAAGTGATTGATTTTCTAGCAACGTCTTATGAACTGTCTCAAAACGAGGAAGTTCAAGAGTGGCGAGAGTCGGTCGTAACGATGCAAGTAGAAGGTGAAGGACAATCTTCAAGAGGAACAGGTTTTTTCGTGAATGAAGACGGATTACTTGCGACAAATCGGCATGTTATCGAAGGTGCATTTCAAGTCATTGCAACGTTGCATGATGGTTCAGCGTATCGAGGCGAAGTCGTAATGGAATCTGAGGATCACGATTTTGCACTCGTTCAACTAGAAACCGATGTGCCAGTTGAGTCGTTGCCTATAGCCACAGATGAATCATTTGATACAGGAACGGATTTAACGATTATCGGCAATCCTTTGACATTTACTGGTATTGCGAATGAAGGAGAAATTATTGAGACGGGCACACCAACGTTAATATCCGCACCAACGTATAGCGGGAATTCTGGGAGTCCAGCGATTAATGAAGATGGTGAAGTGATTGGTATTATTTATGCGACACGAAGTCATGATGACGGCAGAGTTGGCTTAATGATTCCATCGTATGAGTGGATTGAAGATGTTAACGAACAAAAGTAAAGGAGGGAAGCGACGTTGTTTACTTTTTATGTAGGAAGAAGTGGTAGTGGAAAATCAACTGCACTCGTTGAGAAAGCAGTCGAAATGCTAGATGCGAGTCCGAAATCGGGCAAGCCGTTAATTTTTATCGTACCAGAGCAGATGACGTTTCAAATTGAAGATCAGTTAGCTCGTAAAGTAGGTGGGATGACGCGAGCGCACGTGCTTAGTTTCTCGAGGTTAGCTTACCGTGTGCTACAAGAAGTTGGCGGGTTTACGAGAGATCGGCTACATAAACCTGGCATGCACATGCTACTAAAAAAAGTCATCGAAAAAACAAAGCCAGAACTGCGTGTATTCCAAAAAGCAGCGAGTACGAATGGATTCATTGAAGAAATGGAACGACTGTTAACCGAGATGCGGCGCCAAGCGTTAACCGCGGATGTAATAAAGCCAACTGAAGACGCAAATCGGACGGCATTTATCGATAAACAACACGATTTGCATTTGATCTTCCAAGAATTTGAAAACCAATTCGACGGTGTGTACTTAAATCAAGAAGAAATGCTGAAGTTAGCGCTCGTTTATCTCCCACAATCTGAGTTGTTTAAAGGGGCAACCGTTTTTATTGATGGGTTCCATGATGTGAGTCAACAAGAACAAAATGTCTTATTTGAGCTTTTAAATCAAGTCGATGAAATGACGATGGCTCTTACTTTACCGAAGGAACCGGCAACGATGGAAGCGAATGAATTGGACCGCTTTTATTTGCCAACTAAAACATTTATACAGTTTGCTGAGCGACTAAAGCAACAACATGTACCATTTGAATCTGTTGAATTTCTTCCCGGAAAACGATATCGAGCAAGTGGCGTTGCCTTGATTGAACAAAATCAAGACTATAGCAAGAAGTCCAGTAAAGAAAGCAGCGACGGAAGTATTGAAATTGTGGAAGCAGTTAATCGACGTGTTGAGATTGAAGCTGTCGCCCGCTCGATTCGTGAAAAGGTTCGCGTTAACGATTTACGTTATAAAGACTTTGCACTGTTACTGCGTGACATTTCTCCGTACGAAGACTTGATCAAACAAATTTTCAAACGCTACGATATCGCCTTCTTCCTCGATGATACTCGGACGATGATGCACCATCCGGTCGTTGAATTAATCCGATCATCACTTGAATCAATCATTCAAAACTACCGTTATGAACCGGTATTTCGAGCGTTTAAAACAGACTTATTTAATCCGCTAGACGTGCATACACAAGTATACCGAGAGCGTATTGATGAGCTGGAAACTACGTTTTAGCTACAGGTATTTATGGAAAGAAATGGCGTGTGGATGAACATTGGTCTTATTCTCGTTCACGGCATGCGTTGGAAAGCCGAGTGCAAACAGATCAGGAACGCGACATTGAAGAACGACTTAATGATACGAAAATCACAGTAGTAACTCCGTTAGTAACGCTTGAAAAGCGTCTTAAAAAGAGCGAAAACGTCGAAGACATGTGTAAAGCATTGTATCAATTTCTCTTGGACGTAGACGTCGACCAGAAGCTTGAACGATTAAGTGCATCTGCTAGTGAACGTGGGGATTTAGAACAGAGCAGTGAACACGACCAAGTGTGGTCGAACGTCATTGAAGTGCTCGAACAGTTTGTTGATGTTTCAGGAACAGAAAAGATGAGTGTTAAAGACTTTGCGAGCATGATGGATGCAGGTCTTGAGAGTATGAGCTTTCGTCTCGTTCCTCCTGCACTCGACCAAGTCACGATTGCTGATATGGAACGTTCTCGTCTACCGGATATTGAAGTGACGTATATTGTTGGGTGTAACGAAGGGGTGATCCCAAAGCGCCCGCAAGATGATGGTCTTTTAACTGAAGCAGAGCGCACACAATTTGAATCCATGGGTGTCACACTTGGACCGTCGGCGACAAACCGACTTTGGCATGAACCGTTTTATATTTACATGGCTGAAGCGAGTCCAAAATCGCAGCTGTTGTTCACGTATGCCTTGGCTGACGAGGAAGGCTCTAGTTTGTTACCGTCATCGCTCATTCGCCAAGTGAAAGAGCGTTTTCCAGATGTGAAGCACGAATTGGTAGAACACGAAGCAAACGGTGTTGAATTTGAAACGCAGCTGCAACATATCGCCCATCCAACCCAAGTCATCGAAGACTTAGCGAGGCAATTTCAAAAGTACAAGCACGGTGAAGAAATTTCAATCGCATGGTATGACGTGTACCATTGGTTACTCGATGCGAAAGCTTATGAACCTCAACTTCGTACCGCATTAGATAGTTTGACGTATAAGAATGAAGCCGTTCCTATTTCAGAAACGCTCACGAACCAACTGTACGGCGAACAGATTGAAGCCAGTGTGAGTCGCATGGAACTGTTTGAGCAATGTGCGTTTCGTCATTTTAGCCAATATGGATTGCAATTAAGGGACCGAGAAGTGTTTCGCCTAGAAGCATTTGATATTGGTGAACTGTTTCATGCAGCCTTAAAAGAAATCTCTGATTATCTAAAAGCAACAAACCAATCGTGGAAAACAATTCGAGCAGACGAATGCCGTGATATAACACAGAAAAGCGTCGAGCGCTTATTGCCAAAAATTCAGCGCAACATTTTAGAAAGTACGAATCATTTTCGTTACGTTAGTCAAAAATTACTTGCAATCGTTCAAACCGTTACGCAAACGCTTCGACAACAAGCTCAATTATCTAACTTTGAGACGATTGATTTAGAAGTGCAATTCGGTAAAGGAACCTCCCTTCCTTCACCGGTCTATCCGTTAAGCAACGGTACAAATATGCTGCTTCGAGGCCGAATTGACCGTGTTGATCGCTCGCAAACAGATTCAGGATCATTTTTACAAGTGATTGACTACAAATCGAGTAAAAAAAACGTTATCATTTTCCGACGTCTTACACGGTATTTCTCTGCAAATGCCTGTTTATCTTGATATTGTCGTGAATGGTTCAAAAAGCTGGCTCGGTATTGAAGCAGACGTGGGCGGAATGTTTTATTTTCATATTCACAACCCGGTCATTGATATCGCTGAAAGTATTGACGATGAAACGTTACACCTTGAGCGGTTTAAACAGCATAAATTATCTGGATGGCTTCAAAAAGACTCGACGATTGCAAGCTTAATGGATGAAACATTACCTGAGTACGGCAAATCACATGTTGTACCTGCAACACTTAAAAAAAGACGGTGGATTTCACTCAAATTCCAAAGTCATCGAAAAAGAACAGTTACAAGCGATGCATGAATTTCTAAACGATAAGATTACAGAGATTGGCAATGAGATGACGAGCGGAAAGACTGCAATTGATCCGTATAACAAAAACCAAGAACAGATCGCTTGTACTTATTGTCCGTTTAATTCTGTATGTCAGTTCGACCCAACATTACCAGACAATGAATACAAACCTGTTATGAGTCTTTCGGACAAAGACGCCCTTTCATTAATGGTCGAAAGAGTGAAGAAGAATCGAGGTGAAACCAATTGAGCTCATGGTCAATAGACGCTAAACCTGCACATGTCCATTGGACAGACGCGCAGTGGCAAGCAATCTCATTAAAGGGTGGAAACATTCTCGTCGCAGCAGCAGCTGGAAGTGGAAAAACAGCTGTGCTCGTTGAACGAATTGTAAGGCGAATTATGGACCCACTCGACCCTGCAGAAATTGATCGCCTACTGATCGTTACGTTTACGAAAGCCGCAGCGGCAGAAATGAAAGAACGAATTGGCGAGCGAATTGAAGAACAGTTGCAGACGAACCCGTCGCTTTACTTACAACGTCAAAGGCAGTTATTAAACCGTGCGAATATCTCTACCCTCCATTCTTTTTGCCAGGAATTAATTCGCAATTATTATTACGATATTGACGTAGATCCGAAAGTTCGAATTGCAAACGATACGGAACGAGAGCTATTAAAAGAAGAAGTGTTAGAAGACGTATTAGAACGGTATTATAGCCAACCTGTAGAAAACGCAGAATCTTTTTTTTGAACTCGTTGAAGCGTATAGCAATGATCGAAGTGATGATGGTTTTCGTTCCCTCGTATTTGAAATGTATACACGTTCAAGAGCGCATCCTGAACCGAACGTGTGGCTTGAATCATTAGTGACGATGTATAACGATGCGTATACTCACCCAGAAGAAACGATATGGGGAACGCATTTGTTACGTGCAATAAAAGAGAAAGTACATGCTGCTAAAAACGCGCTAGCAAAAGCGCTTGAACTTGCATTGGAACATAACTACGAGTATTTCCAATCGAAACTCCATGCCGTACAAGTGATGGATGAATATGAACGTTGGGATAGCATTCGCGAGGCAGTGGAGCAATTTACGTGGGGCCGAATGCCGGCAAAACCAAGAAACCAAGACATTGATGAAGATACTTTGGAAAGAGCAAAAGCATACCGTGATCAAAGTAAAAAGTTGCTCGAAGATGTCGCTGAACTGTTAAAGCCAGACCCAACGTCGTATCTTGAAGTTATTGAGGCGATGAAACCGAGAATCGTTCAACTTGTCGAGATCGTTCAAGCGTTTTCTGAGCATTATCGAGCGATGAAGCGTGAGAAAACACTCATTGATTTTGATGACCTCGAACATTTTGCTTTAGAAATATTGAGTAGTGAATCGATTCGAAAGCCATCTGAAGCAGCACTTTTCTATCAAGGTCACTTCGAAGAAGTATTAACGGATGAATACCAAGATACGAACCAAGTGCAAGAAGCGATCTTAGAATTGTTATCAAACGGTCGTAACCGCTTTATGGTCGGTGATGTAAAACAGAGTATCTATCGATTCCGTCTGGCTGAACCAGCATTGTTTATTCATAAACATGAAACGTATGCAAAAATTGATGATTTGAATGTAGAGAGCGCATCGACCGAAGGCATTAAAATTGACCTTTCGAGTAACTTCAGAAGTCGACGTACGGTGTTGGATGGCGTCAATTACTTATTTGAGCAGACGATGGATAAAGAAGTAGGCGATGTAACGTATGATGAAAGCCAATCGTTGCAATATGGCAATATCCATTACGATGATCAAGCAAGTGATTATGATCCAGAAGTATACGTCGTTGAGGCACCAAGTGATGCGAATGATGAAGAAACGTTAACGAAAGTTGAACAAGAAGCTCAACTTGTAGCGAACAAAATTCAGCGACTGATCCACGAAGCATATCCAGTGTTCGATAAACAAACGAAGGCAACGAGACCTGTGGAGTATCGTGACTTTGCCATTTTAATGCGTTCATTACCTTCGGCACCGATCTATCTCGACGTGTTTAAGCGAGCGGGCATTCCGGTGTACTCAGATCGAGATGAAGGTTATTTTAGACGTGTAGAAGTACAAGTCATGTTATCGCTACTCCGGGTGATTGATAACCCATACCAAGACATTCCATTAGCCTCGGTGTTGCGCTCACCGATCGTTGGGTTGCGTGAACATGAACTAGCTGAAATTCGACTGCAAGCGGTAGGACAACCGTTTTTTTGAAGCGGTTAAGGCAATGATCGCCACGTTACCAGCATTAGATGCAAGCACTGAAAGCAGTTTTCTCGTTGAAAAAGCACATCATGAAGATTGGAAACGACGATTGCATCTTTTTTATGTGCATTTACAAAGCTGGCGTGTTCGGGCAAGGCATACGTCACTTGCGACATTCATTTGGGAGCTGTTTGAAGAAACCGGTTATGATGCATATGTTGGCGGGTTGAGTGGTGGTAAGCAACGCCAAGCAAACGTTCAAGCGTTGTACGATAAAGCGAAAACATTTGAGAAAACGTCCTTTCGGGGCATTTTCCGCTTTTTACGATTCGTAGATCGTATGGAAGAACAAGGAGATGACCTTGAAAGTGCCCGGACGTTAAGTGAAAAAGAAGATGTCGTAACGATTCTTTCAATCCATAAAAGTAAAGGGCTAGAGTTTCCGGTCGTTTTTGTCGTTGATATGATGAAGAACTTCAACTTGTCCGATAGCAGGCGGTCAATACAAATCCATCAATCACTTGGATTTGGTTCGTCGTACTTTGATACGAAACGTCGAATTAAACGAAAGACGTTGCCCGAACTTGCGATTAAAGAGGCGCAAAAACGTGAACAAATGTCAGAGGAACTTCGAATCTTGTATGTGGCATTAACGAGAGCGAAAGAAAAGTTATTTCTCATCGGATCATCAAAAGGTGTTGAGAACAGTTTGGCAGGTACAAGCTTTATGCCGAAAGTGATCAAGTGCTTTTACCTGTTCATGTGAGATCGAACGCGAAGCACTTTTATGACTTTATTATCCCTGCATTGTTGCGTCATCCACAAATGGAGAATGAGCACCCTGATTATGTTGCTTATTCCCGGTATCCTCACGATGCAACGTTTACACTTAACGTCATTGAAGAGCAAAAGCGGGAGCATGAACAACTCGAAGTAGAGGCAATTGAAGAAACACTGCAACAGATGAAACAATTAAAACCGATCGGTGAGAAAAGTGAGTACTACGACTTTATATCTGAGCGATTACGTTTTGACTATCCGTACAAACAAGCAACGGATTCATTTGCGAAACAGAGCGTTTCAGAGTTAAAGCAAACGCTACAAGAAGAGGACCCTTATAGTCAGCATACGATGAAGAACAATAGTTTTACAACGTCCAATGCAAGGCGTCCGAAATTCATGCAGCAACAAAAATTGAGTGGAGCGGAAATTGGCACGGCGACGCATACGGTTATGCAGCACGTGTCATTTGCAGAGACTCACGAAGATGAGATCAGTTCATTAACGAACACCTTAAAAGAGAAAGAATTACTAACAGCACAAGAAGCAGAAGTTGTTGACACAACAGCGGTTCTTAAATTTATTCAAAGTGATCTTGGCACTCGTATTCAACAAGCAACGGAAATTCATCGTGAAATTGCGTTCTCTTATATTCGCAAAACCGAAGCGGAGAATGCTGTGCTCGTGCAAGGAATGGCCGATCTTGTATTTGTCGATCACGCAGGAAAAAATATTTTAATTGATTATAAGACTGACCAGATTACAAGCCGTTTTACTAATGGTTTTGACGAAGCAGAGTCAGTCATGCGAAAGCGCTATGAACAACAATTGCGACTGTATAAAGAAGCATTAGAACAAATATGGAACGAAGAGATTACCGAGAGTTGGCTCTATTTCTTTGATGGAGGACATGCTCTTAAGTTGTGATCAAGAAAGGATGAAAACCGATGCGCTTATTGCATACGGCAGATTGGCATTTTGGTCGCACGCTAGAAGGTAGAGATCGGACGAGTGAGCATGTAGCATTCATTGATGAACTCGTTAACATTGTTGACGAAGAAGCGGTAGACGCAGTGCTCATAGCTGGTGACGTATACGACAGTTCCAACCCACCTGCTGTCGCTGAAGAACTATATTACGAGAGCTTAAGTCTCTTTCAGACGGAGGGAAGCGGGCGGTTGCTGTTATTGCCGGAAATCACGATCAACCTGAGCGATTAGCAGCTGCAAGACCTCTCATTCGAAATGAACGCATTCATATGCTCGGCTTACCGAATGAAGCGCCGATGAGTATTTGGATTCCTGCACATTCCGAAACGCTTAACATCGCTGCACTTCCTTACCCTTCCGAATCAAGGTTAAAGATCAGTTTCACAGAAACTGGGGAGTCGGTAACTGAGGATGTTGCTTATCAACAAACATACGATCAACGAATTAGGGAATTGTTTAACAAGCTAAGCAAGTCATTTTCAGCAAACGACGTCAACGTTGCGATGAGTCACATTTACGTAAGTGGCGGAGCATCAACGGACAGTGAACGACCGATTGAAGTTGGTGGTGCGTACACCGTTAAGCCTCAATCGTTGCCGAGTAATGTTTCGTATACAGCACTAGGTCACTTACACCGTCCCCAGTGGGTGCATCACGCTCCTACACCTACGCGTTATTCGGGTTCGCCACTCGCGTTTTCTTTTAATGATACGGCCGTCTCCAAATCGGTCACAATTGTCGATGCGAAGCCTAACACTGAGGCGACGATTAAAGAGGTACCGCTCTCTAGTGGTAAGCCGCTCGTAAAAGTACGTGCAAAAAAAACGGTCTAGAAGAAGTGTACAAATGGTTAGAGGAAACGAACAAACTTGATGAATGGGTAGATTTGTCCATTCATAGCGACCATACATTAAAGCCTGATGACATCGGCAAGATTCGCCGTGCTCACCTGGAATTGTTACAATTCGTGCGGTGTTGCCAGAAGAAAGCATGCACCATTATGAAGAACGTAAAGACGTACCGATCGATGAGTTGTTTCGGCAGTTTTACGTTAAGCGAACCGGTGGTGCAGAACCAGAACAAGAAGTCATGCAACTATTTCTGTCGCTACTCGATGATGAATCGACTGAACATCGAAAGGCGGGACCATCATGAGACCAATCTCTTTAAGTATTTCAGGGCTTCATAGCTTTAGAGAAAAGGTAACGATTGACTTTAATGCCCTCTGTGAAGGAGGGGTATTTGGGATTTTTGGACCTACAGGTAGTGGGAAATCGACGATCTTAGATGCAATGACCTTTGCGCTTTACGGGAAAATGGGGCGAAATAGTGCGGTTGGTGTAAGTATGATTAACCAAGCTGAAAAGGAAGCGTCTGTTTCTTATACGTTCCAAATCGGTGGAAGAACGTACCTTGCTGAGCGTAAAGTAAAACGTTCAAATGAGGACAAGTTGCAAACATCACGATCACGATTTGTGGACTTAACCGAAGAGCCAGTCGTACTCGCTGATAAAGTTGGCGATATGAATGACTATGTTCAAGAGTTAATTGGCCTGCAGTTATCAGATTTTACCCGTGCTGTAGTGTTGCCCCAAAACAAATTCTCAGAGTTTCTACAGTTAAAAGGAACTGACCGAAGAGTCATGTTGCAACGTTTGTTCAACTTGCATAAATACGGCGATGAATTGAATGACAAAGTTCGAGAAGGCATTCAAGCACACAAACAAGAAATTCTTATGATCGAACGCGAACAGCAAGGAATGGGCGATGCATCTAAACAAGCGCTAGAAGAAGTCAGGCAACAAGCTGAAAAAGCAGGTCATGACGTAAAGAAAGAGAGTCAAAACAATGAAGAACTCGACCGACAGTTTAAAAAGGCTGAGTCACTAATAAGTTTGCAAAGAGAAAAAGAAGAGATGGAAAAAGAGCGTACGAAGTTCGTTGAGGAGAAACAATCACTTCAAGAGTCCGTGGAAAAGAAGCAAATTCATGAACTCGTCGTTCTCGTTCAACCTTTTTTTAGAAACGCTTGAGGAAACGACAAACACACTCAATGAACTTCAACAACAACAAAAAGAAATCGACGAACGTGTTACGAAACGTTCAGAGCAGCATAGACAAGCGGTGATGCGCTATGAAACTGCAAAAAAATGAACGAAACAAACATGAACCTTCATTAATGATGAAACAACAACAAGTGGAACAGCTGTTGCAAGAACAACAGACCTTTCAAGAGATTCATCGTAAATTAAACGAATTCGACCTTGAAATCAAAAAGCAAGCGCAACAAGTGATCGAAACAACTAACCAAAAAGAAGCAATACAACGGACGATTCGCGACCGTTCATCGCAAATGACAACGGTCGAAGATCAACTTATGACACTACTTGAGCGAGAATCTCATCATCAACACGTGCGTGACGCGAGTGAAGCTGCTATGCCTCTTATTCAGCAACGATCCGCGCTTACAGAATATGAACAAGATGTTAAAAGCGAAAGAAAAAAAAGCGGGACGAAGAGCAACAACGATATGATGAAGTCGTCAAAGAGCGGGACAATCGTGCAGAACGGTTGCAAACGGCCTATGAGTATATTGTGAACTGGTACAACGCGCTACATGAATTAGAGCGTTACCGAAAAGAGCATATCAAAACGGTCAAACAAGCTATGTCATCTGAGCAAGATCAACTTATTGCGAGCTTAGCGGCTCACCTAGAAGACGGTGCTGCATGTCCTGTATGTGGATCAGTTGACCACCCTAACAAACATCATCATCAGCATAAAGGAAGCCATGAAGATCTAGAGCCTGCATATGAGAAACTACAATCATTATACGAAGCAACCTCGTATCAACGGACGCTAGAATCGTTGTCTGAGCGAGTGAGAGCTGTGATCACAGTTCAAGATGTCCAAGTGGAAAGCGACAATGTTGAACACGTATCATTGCAACGAGAAACGATGCTAGAATCGTTACAACAATGGATCACAATGTTTGAGAAAAAAAGTACAAACGGTCGCTCGAATTGAAGCAAAAACGGAAACGTTACTTCAAGAGTTTAATCACCTGAATCAAAGCGTTAAAAACCAAACACAAACGGTAAATGATTATAAAAAGCAATATGAGGAAGCACAACAACGCATTGAAACGAAGCGCAACGAGTATATTCAACTTCGTGATCAATGGTACGTACAATTTGCGCCTTTGACATTGGATTCACTTGAACGAGAGAAAACGAATGTCAGGGACGAAGAAAAGCAAATGCGTTCGTTAAGGGAAGCACAAGCGGAGTGGCACAAAGAACGAGAGCAACTCCAACGTGATGAGCGAACGCTTGAACAACGAGCGTCAGAGTTACAAACAGAGCAAATAAAGCTTGAGCATCAACGTGAGTCTTTAAAGAAAGAAACCGAGAGCTTTACGAAAAAAAGTACGCGACCTCGTAGGAAGCGAAACGTTAGAGAACGTTCAGGCTGACGTTGTGAAACAACGAAATAATCTCGAACACAATGAAACAATGACGGCGAAAGAGGTTGAAAAGTTAGCTTCAGACTATGAAAACGTCAAGAATGAACAGTTAACGAATCAAACGAAACGAGAAGACGCCGTTTCAAGAAAACAAAAAGCAGAACAAGATTGGGAAGAACAGAAGAAAGGAAATGCATATCAAAAACTCGATTCACTCATCTCATTTGAACGAGCGGACAATTTACAGTCATATCGATTGACAGAAGCAGAAGTAGAACAGATTGATGAAGCCGTTGAGCGTCTTCATCAACAACTTTCGAAGGTAGAACTTCATCTTGAACGATTAAACGAGCAAATCGGGAAGGATACGATTTCAACCGAGCAGTACGAGTGGATTGTTTCTAAGTTACAACAAAGTAATGAACGACTCGAGCAGTTAAAAGAGAAGCGAACGAATGCGCAAACTGCGTTAGAACAATTAATAGAAAAACATGAACGCTACACAGAGCTTGAAACGCTTTGTAACGAATATGAACAGAAATTATCTCATTTTGAAGAGCTTGAACGGGTATTTCGAGGTAAGGAATTCGTAGATTTTTTTAGCAGAAGAACAACTTGTGCAAGTCACAAAGCATGCTTCTGAGCGACTGCACACGTTAACACGTGGTCGGTATGCACTCGTATTAGATTCTTCGGGTGGATTTATGATTGCTGACTACTTTAATGGTGGAGAAAAGCGTCCTGCATCGTCGTTATCTGGAGGAGAAACCTTCTTAACATCGCTTGCTCTCGCCTTATCATTATCGGCTTCAATTCAATTAACCGGAGAAAAAGCATTAGAATTCTTCTTCTTAGATGAAGGCTTCGGGACCCTTGATTCAGAACTTCTTGATACGGTTATTCATGCTTTGGAGCAACTTCAAACCGATCACTTAGCCGTCGGTGTTATTAGTCACGTACCAGAGTTACAAGAACGATTACAAACGAGGCTAATCGTTACCCCTGCGACAGCTGAAGGTAAAGGTTCTGCTGCATACATTGAATATTAAATCGAGCATGCTCCCCTGGGAACGGAATTCTCAGGGGAGTTCAATCTTTTTTTTATTTTTTTAAAAGTTTTTTTCGTCAGTTTTATTCGCTCAACCGTTACATAAGTGTAGACAACAAATTGAAGGGACTTCAAATGCACATGGATTCAAAACATTATGAACAATTGTATCCGCACTTGTTGCCATTTGCGAACAAAATCGCACGAGACAGTCACGAGGCCAATGATTTAATTCAAGAAGCGTGGCTACGCTCAATGAAGCACTCTTACATTTTTGAATTAGAATTACCGAAACAACGTGCTTGGTTTTTCAAAACGATGAAACGAATGCTCATTGATGAACGAAGAAAACATAGTCGAGAACAAAACGAGTGGGCTGTAGACGATGGGCATTCTGCTGGAGAGTTGTTCTCGGATTATAGCAAAGTGGAAGTGTCACTGATGATGACCGCACTTCCTGAAGACTTATATGACCTTGTGTATAAGACATACTGGCTTGGGATGTCTAGTCTAGAAATTGGACGTTTACAAGGGGTGCCAGCCTCAACGATACGTTCGAAGATCAAGAAGGCACTCGTGTTATTACAAAAATCGATGTAAGGAGAGGGAATTATGAAAACATCAATTATTGGAAATGTAGGGATTTTGGATTTGCGGAATAGTACAGAGAAGTCCATTCAACAAATTAAGAGTATAGGAAATGTCGGTATTGCCATCGTTTCAACGTCGACGTTGCCACTTTTACATCAATTGCCTTTAGGGAATTTAGGCATGGTTATAGAAATAAAAGAAGGCTATCAGCTCTATACAGAAACGTTAGAAATTAATCAAGCATTTTTGGAAACACTTGATCCATCATTACGTGCTTTAACGGCTGATGAAGTGGTCATTGCTTATGATGTAGAAGCCGAATTGCTCAAAGAGAAGATTGAAGATATTGAGTATTATGGCGATGTGAGCGTTCCTCACCATTTATACGGAGCCGTTCAAAGCGTCATGACGAGTGGCGGCGGTAAAATGAAAACGTATGATCAAGACGCTGAAAAGCCGATCAACAAAAAGGGTGTCTTTAAACTAACTCCGTCATTTCTTGAAAGCTTAAAAAAACCAACAACACTATATGTAAAAGGGATCTTACAAGTTGATGAACGTGTTACAGAAGATCAACTCGTTCATGTGAAAGAGCTACAAGTGAAAGGGGTTATTGAATTACGAGAGCATATGGTTGCGCATCTATCGCCATTGATTAGTCAATCTTCTTCAGCCCAAATGACAGTTATTCCAGATGATTACACGGTCATCGATCGTGCACTACGCATGAAAGAAAAACAACTGCAAAGCTGGAAACAAAAGAAGTTATATACAGAACATCCGCTTTACATGAATGCACTAAAACGTGACACGATTGAGCGTTCCATTCGTAATATCCATTCATCTTCTTTTATCGTGACTTCATCTGAAAGTGAAGATTTACTGTATGAAATTGTCGATACGCTCGATACTGAGATTCTAGCTATAGACGAACCTTACCTTGTCGTTGAGAAAAATGAGTTGTGGGATGAAAAAGCATTTTTGAATTTGCAAGAAGCAGTCGTTGTTATTGTTGTGAATGGAGGAGAGTTAACATTCGCTGAAAATGTCACTGCCGACATGATACGCGAACGAATTGATACGATCTATCATTTTGGGACACTCATTGCTCCAAAAGAGATACAGCTAACGATTAAGCAAAAACTTGAAATAAACGAAGGCAAACTGCAATCCGAGAAAGAGGAAGGCACAGGAAACGTGGGGGTGTTAAAGCTATGAAAGACTTTCATGAAGAACTACGCAACCATTTTCGCAAACAATCAAAAGAAGAACAAAAGCGCCATTACCATTTAGCACAGTGGCACCGTGAACAGAAGCGTAAGCGATCGTAAGTTCATTCATTTGAGTTACAGGTCTAGCATAAAAAAAGGAGTCCATTTGGGCTTCTCAGGCTGTTGAGAAACTTAAACGGACTAAAAGTGTACTCGTAGATGAGTAAGCGGCTTCTGTGGCTACGCTTGCCGCGGGCGTTGCCTCAGCTATCGTGCTTCGCACGATGATCTTCGGCTAACGAATAAAGGAAGTTCAACAGCCATTGCTTATAGCAATGGTGTCGAACCAACCTGCTTTGCAGGCCGCCGCAGGCGTCTTCGCCACGACAGCCGCTTTTATACAGCATATTGAGTTTGTAAAAGCAAAAGTAAAATGTATAACTTCAATACTTTAAAATCTACAAGCTCATTAACTCTCTACTTCATTTATATAAGAACAGCACTTTTTCGACAATCTGAGGAGTCCATTTGGACTCCTTTTTTAATAGTCGTTTTTCTTTTTATCAGGATGAGTAGCGTAGCTACTCCAACATAGATTTTTAAAAGCGCTTGGAAGAAATCACATCTAGGTATTCCAAGCATAAGGACAAAAAAAAGAAAAAGTGTATTCATCAATTAGTCTAGTCGTTGCTACGTCTTTGAATTTTAATGGCTAAGTAACCCCCATATACAACAATTGCTAGAGCGATTGCCCCAATAAAAACAAGGATCTCAAATGCCGTAGATTGTACGGCTCTGAATGCTCCTAAGAGGAGAATAGATCTTATGACAAGGTATGTGGAAGCCAGGATGAATAATGTTCTTAATAGTTGTTTTACGGTCATTTGAGTAGCAACCCCTCATTTGAAATTCCGTACCTTTTTCTATGTGTTGGTACCCGTTCACTGCAAGATCATTCTACGGATTTACGAAACGAAGTCGTGGTCTTAATGATGTAGCGATAAAGACAGATAACCAATAATGTTAGCTTAAGGTAGAATGAGCTTAAAACATTTCGTTTTGATTTCTTCATCGTTTGCATTTTGGCGTTGAATATTTTCTAGCTTAAATCGAAGTGCTACATGGTGGCTCGTCATCTGCAAAATTGTACTTACGAGGAATCCACCTAAAATAGCAACGAGTGCTCAGGTCGTTGTAATGATGGTCGATACTAAACTTTCAATAATGATCACTCCAGATTTATCCATTAATATGACTAGTATAGTCGTTTATAGTTAGAGTAGAAACCATTAAGGAATTGTCAACGGGTATGGTTTCATCATTCGCAGTTGAGCAGCACATCCTCGTCTCAATGAACCGGACGAATTCTCTCTTATATGGAGCCAAAAACTGTTTGCAGTCATACAAAAAAACTAATGCTGTCGCTATAATGAAATGTTTTTCATTCACTTACAAAGAAGATAAGTGTATTGTGTGAGTGCGTTATAGGCGCAGGCTATTGTTTGTGCTAATGTCAGGGTGTTCTTTAAGGCAGACGAAGATGAGACTTCCTTGGAGACAGAGTTGTACAGAGCATCTAGAAAAAGGAAGGCGACGTAGACAAACTCAAATACACAGGCTTAGAAGCTAATCTCAAGAAGTGAAGGTTTAATACAGTCTGAAAGTAGGGTAATTTTTTTTGTAGGAGGTGGTTCAAATCGCTTACAGAAGGATTCTCAATAGTCTCTTTTTTTGCGATATCCGCATTTGCACTTATCTTAACAATTCCTTCTCTAGCTTTGGCAAACGACGACGAAGAAGCCACGGATTTCGATGGCATCGTGAATGAGAACTTGGATTTACCTGATCTTCATGAGAATACAGTCATTTACAATGGAACGATGAATCCTGACTTAACACTCATACTTTTTTTTGACGGCACGGAAGTTGATCCTTACGTGAATGATAACGGTGAGTTTCAATGGTTATACCTAGTTATGCTGAATTGGAAGCTGGCGACACGTTAGACTTTTTATTTGCTGGAAGTGGTTTGCCTCGTGAGACACCTTTAACTGTAGAAGTTCAACCATCAGACCCTGAAAAGGATGTTGTTGGATCAGACATCGGCGACGAAACCATCAAGAAGGCCATTAAGGACGAAACAACGTTAGACTATAGAAGAAATGCGACTGCAGATGGCGAAGATGTTGTTACATTAGACGTTGAAACAGTGGGTGATGTAGACCAAGTATTTGCGATCCTAGAAGGAGACACCATCGACAATGAAAGCAATCGACTTGAACATATCTCTGGCAATACCTTTAGGCAATACTTCCCGAACTCCTCTGCTGGGGATGTGATTGAGGTTTATATCGTTGCCTCAGGCGTTACAGCAATGATTGAAGATGAGGTACCGAGCGACGACACTGAAAGCGGTGCGGATCACAGCGAGGTAAATGATGGTAATGACGTTGATGAAGGTGCAGCGACAACTACAGGCAATGCAGATTCTGATGACGCTGCGGTTGCGACGACTGAAGAATCCGTGCAAGCAGCACCTACGAGCGATACTACAATGAGTACTAGTGGATTTGCATGGGGGCTAGTTGTGTTACTCGTTGTAGGCGGTCTTATCGGTAGCATTTTTGCAATCAAAAGAAAATCAACATAATAAGATAATAGAGTCTAGACAAACTGCTTTTTTTGCGTCTTTTAACGGTTTAAATGATTCTACTGATGTAGTGGGTTCAAGATCAGGTTCATCGCAGGTGCATTTTCCTGTGCTTGTGAGAGCGGCTTTGCTAATCTATTGGATACAGTGATGGTTTAACAGAATTTTCCATGCCAGAAAAGGGAAAGGGTCTGAGAACGAACAAGGTAAACGATATCGAGCATGAGCACCAATAGTGAACATGCATTTTTAGTATTCAGAGTATTGGCATTGCAAAAGAGTGTAGGTATTATGATTGAACAATTAAAAAGACAAATAGGAGTCGTTTGCTTGTACGCTACAGGTGACGGCTTTTTTTTGACTTTCTTTTAGTAAATCAAAGGAGGAATAGACATGTAATATCATTATGGAAGCTCGAATGAAGAGATGCATTAAAAGATGACTATTCAACTTTAGTTCTTTAATTGAAACGATGATTGATCGCTTATTCATAAAGCAACTCTTTTATAGATTAGCCTACAGACCTTTACTAAACTATAAAACATAGTAAACTTATAAGAATTATATTGACTGTCTGTTTTATTGTTTATATACTATCTGTATTCAAATAATTCAAACGAAAGCTGGGATCGTTATGGGAAAACGTCACATCTATTTAGGATTACTTGCAACCTTAATGCTTGCTGCTTGCGGCAATAATGATGAAGCAACGACGACAGAAAGTGAGCAAGAAGGGGGTACGATTAATATTGCGTACGGCGCAAATCCGCAAACATTGGATCCTCACTTAACAACGAATCAAGCAACTCGAGACGTTTCTAGACAAATTTACGAGCAATTACTCGTTTTGAATGAAGACTATGAAGTTGTTCCTTCACTAGCTGAAGACTATGAAGTGAGTGATGATGGTCTTACATACACATTCCAGCTACGAGAAGGTGTGTTGTTTCACAATGGTGAAGAGATGGTTGCGAGCGACGTAGTCGCTTCCATGCAAAAGTGGTTAGACCATTCCACACAGGGACAAGCAAATTGCAAAATGCAAGTTTTGAAGAAGTTGATCCGTATACGGTTACACTAACCATTGATGAGCCTTCGATTTTAGTGCCAAATATTTTAGCAGATACGGCTCCGTTCCCTGGAATTATGCCGAAAGAAGTAGCAGATGCTGCAGGTGCTGATGGTATAGATGAGCATATTGGTACCGGACCTTTTCAATTGGAAGAATGGCGAATGGACCAACACACACATTTAACGAAGTTTGATGACTATCAATCTCGTGACGAAGAACCGAGTGGTTTAGCAGGGCGAAAAGAAGCACTCGTTGACGACGTCTATTTTCATTACATCACCGATGAATCAACGAGAGTTTCTGGAATGATGACTGGAGAATATGACATCGGTTTTAGCATTCCCGCAGATAGTATTGATCAAATTGATGGAGCAGATGGAGTTCAATCGTTTTTTTAGTGATGGTGGCATTTATTCATTCGTGTTTAACAATAAAGCAGGTATTTTCACAGACCTTGATTTACGACAAGCGTTTAATATGGCGATCGACTATGAAGATTTACTAATTGCATCCTATGGAGACGATCGTTTCTATGAGTTAGATTCGGCACTAGCATTACCAAGTCAAAGTGATTGGTATTCTGAGGAAGGCTCAGATAGTTATGACGCATTTGATGTTGAAGCAGCTAAAGCGCTCGTTGAACAATCGAGCTATGATGGTGAGGAAGTCGTTATTTTAACGACGAGAGACTATCCAGAACAATACAATATGGCAGTCGTTGCTCAACAAGCCCTTCAAGATATCGGTCTTAACGTATCATTGGACGTATATGATTGGCCGAGCGTACAAGAGTTACGAACGGATGAGAATAACTTCGACGTATTTGCGGTAAGCTTTGCCGTTCGACCGACACTTCATCAATATCCGTTTTTAGCATCGACTTCTGATTACCCAGGTTGGACGAACAATGAAACAATTGATGAGAACTTAGCCCTTATTACAGAAGCAGAGTCATTACAATCTGCGGCTCCTTACATTGATGATTTGCAACAAGAAGTGTGGGACGATCTGCCTGTCGCAAAGATCGGCAACATTCAAGCGTTACTCGCGATTTCTGATGATGTATCGGGCTATTCAGATCTAATCGGTCCAATTCTTTGGAATGTAAGTATTGATGAGGATTAAGACAATCGAACACAGTGAGAAAGTGGGGGAGAAACATGACAACAAATGGGATGTTACATCGGTTAGAAACACTCGTGAATCAAGAAAGCGGTACGTACAATAAGCAAGGTGTTGATCGCGTTGGTGAGACGTTAACGAAATGGTTTTCCGATTTAGGTTTTGTCATAACTGAAGATGTACAACAAGACCGAGGGAACAATCTAATCGGGTACTATAAAGGTGCTAAAGACGCTAAAATCATCGTACTTGCGCATATGGACACCGTCTTTAAAGAAGGAACTGTGAATGTTCGTCCATTTTCTAAAGATGAACAGTACGCATATGGCCCTGGAGTTTTTGATATGAAGGCGAGCATCGTTGTTCTTTATGAAGCTTTAGTAGAGCTAAAAAAATGAACATCAAGAAGAATTGCTAGAAAACGTGGCAATCTTATTCAACAGTGACGAAGAAGTCGGTTCTATTCATTCCCGCGCTTGGATAGAAGAGCATGCTCGAGAGAAGTCGTTTGCACTCATCTTAGAGCCAACACGTGATAAACAACGTGTCTGCAATGCACGCAAGGGTGGGGGCAAATACTATTTACATTTATATGGAAAAGCATCACACGCAGGCATGGCCCATCGGCATGGTGAAAGTGCTGTAGAAGAGTTGGCTTTATTAATCCCGAAGCTACATGCACTTACCGATTATGATGAAGGTGTAACTGTCAATGTAGGATTAATAGAAGGAGGAACATCGGTAAATACGATTGCTCCGTATGCTTATGCTGGCATTGATTTGCGGATGGAAACAATTGAACAAGCGGAGCAGTTCGACAAACTCATTCGAGCGCAAATTGAAAAAAAGAGCCAATTCAGAGATTACTTATGAGCTCGAGTCCAGAAGTGGAATTTCTCGTCCACCTTTCGTTCCTGACGAAGGCTCAGAACAATTACTTCGTTACGTGCAAGAAGTAGGCAAAAACATGGGGTGGGACATCGAAGCCGAAAAAAAACAGGCGGAGGTTCCGACGGGAACTTAACGAGTTATATTGGCATCCCTACAATTGATGGACTTGGTCCAGTCGGTGGCAATGCCCATCAAGAAGATGAATACGTGGACATTTCATCGCTTGAGGAAAGAAAAGAATTTCTTAAAGCTCTGCTTCTGCGTTTAACTGATGCAGCTAAGAAGTAGTGATGAACTCTGTAGGCTTAAAACGACAATGAGGCGGGGATGAAACTGAAATGATCATCACTAAAGATGGATGATCACAGCTTTTAAAGTACTCGAATAGAAAAAACCGAACTAAACCACCAGCCTATTATTAGATTGGTGAATGTAGTTCGGTTTTCCTTGAGCCTTTGTATCGTTGAATACTTTAAAGGGCAGGAGCTTAGCGACGATTAACCGTTTCTGCTCACAAATAAGTGTCTATTTGAGTAACGCTTGTTGCTACACGAATGACGGACAATGACAGCTTTTAAAGTAGTCCAGCACCTTACCTATTTCGAGCGATGTGGACTTTTAATTGTTTTCCTTTAACCGTTGTATGTTTCATTTCATCGAGTACAATGTGACCTTTATCATTTAAGATTTCTACAAAGGTTGCCGTATCTTCAATCGTAATAATGCCAATATCCTCAGCGGTTACACCTTCGATTTTGGCAATGGTTCCGACAAAGTCTACTGCTCTTAATTTCTTTCTCTTACCGCCATTAAAGTATAGTTTTACTATATTTTCATTCAGCTTATCGTTTTTAGCCTCTTTTATGCTCGGCTCGCTGTTAAGCTTATCAAGAAATTGTGGCTTTGCTTTTACGACAGCTTCTTTTGAAGGAACCATGGACTTTGAGATTTTAAAGCCGATGTACGTTTCGATTTCTTTGAGGTATTTGCCTTCAAACGGTGTGACAAATGAAATTGCTTTGCCTGTATGTCCTGCTCGTCCAGTTCTACCCGTACGGTGAACATAGCTTTCTTTTTCTGATGGCAGGTCGTAATTAATGACGTGGCTAATTTGATCAATATCAATGCCCCTTGCGGCGACATCGGTTGCAATAAGGTAGCGGAATTCACCTCGCCTGAAATCTTCCATCACATCTAGCGATCGTATTGTTCCATTCCACCGTGAATTTTATCGCTGTCATAGCCTTGATCTGCTAATTGATCACAAAGTTCGTTTACGCGTTCTTGTGTGCGGCAGAAGATGATTGCGCTATCTGGATTCTCAATGATCGTCACATCTTCTAATAACGAATACTTATCGTCTTCAGAGACTTGATAGAGCGTGTGGTCGATTGATGATGTAGTTACACCGCTCGTTTTGATCTCAACATCAGTCGGTGTGTTCATATACTGAACCGAAAGATCTTTCACACGCTCTGGTAGCGTCGCGGAGAATAGCATCGTTACTCTTGATGTAGGCATCTCCTCAATGATAGCTTCGACTTGCTCTATAAAGCCCATATTTAGCATTTCATCAGCTTCATCAATGACGACGTACTTTACTTCTTCAAGAGAGATCGTGCCTTTTTCAATATGATCAAGCATACGGCCTGGTGTACCAGCCACAACGTGTGTTTTTTGCTTTAGTTCATTTTTCTGTTTATAAAACGGCTGTTTGCCTACAATCGCCGCAGCTTTAATTCGTTTATAACGGCCAATGTTAATAAAGTCTTCTTTCACTTGTACGGCTAATTCTCTCGTTGGGGTTAGTACAATGGCTTGAGGTTTATTTTCTTGCCAATCCACAAACTCACAAATTGGAATACCGTAAGCAGCTGTCTTGCCACTCCCTGTTTGAGAACGTACGATCAGGTCTTTTTTTTGTTGAGCGAGTGGGATCACTTTGCTTTGAACGTCTGTAGGGGTATCATAATTCAACTGATCGAGCGCTTGAATGATTTCATCACTTAATTGATAATCTGTAAACCGATGCTTCGTCATGTACATGCCTCATTTATTTAAGTTATTGGTTGTATTATTCTTCTCACGAAACCTTTATTATACCTTATCAATACGTGAAAGGAAGACCTGTTGGCACTTATGCCACGGAGAATTGTAAATCAAGTCCCAAAGGTTCAGGCAAAATCATTCTTCCATCGTGAACGTGATCGTTCATAAAGTTGCCATATAATTAATTTTTTCTTAATATTTTATCTTTAATAAAGGTTAACCGTTTAGTAAACTTAAAGTAAGCTTTTTAGGACGTAAATAATTCCTTAAAGAGGTGTGAGTGATGAAAAGATTTTTCATTCCTGTCGTCTCGTTCGCGTTTTTAGGTTATTTGTGGTTCTTGTTTGCAACGTCAACAGTTGACTTAGTAAACGCCTCATCATTTCCAATTATACTAGGTATCCTTGCTTTTATAGTAGGCAGTCTTCTTTTCTTTTACATTATGAGTAGGTTAAAGCCGGTGTCGGAGTTGAAATTAACGCACCCGGTACGCTTAAGCAGTTATGGTACATTTATTTGTGTTGTAATGATGTGTGCAATTTTTATTTAACAGTATTTTAGTTTTAGGTGGTGAAAAGGATGATTACAGCGTTTCATGGTCAAAAAGCAACATTGACTCGAACATTTACGAAAGAAGATGTTAAGAGAAGTAGTGAGCTTACCAATGATTATTCCCCGGTGTACACGATGGAAGGCAACCGTTGGACATCCCAGTATCCAAAGCCAATCGTTCCCGCTTTATTAACAGAGAGCTTGATTACACAATTAATTAGTGAACGGCTTCCTGGAACGCCGTGTATTCTCGTGCAAAAAGACCTCGTTTATTATTCACCAGTGTACGTCGGAGACGCAGTTACTGCGGAACTTGTTGTCATTGATATTCATGAGAAGCGGAATTGGATTACTGAAAAAGTGACGTGCTATGATTCAGACGGTAACGAAGTAATTAAAGGACAAGTGGTCGTCTACGTTCTGGAAAATTCGTAAAAGGGCGTGATTCGTTTGAAACGTCTTGAAACATTTGCGATCGTTATTGTAGATGGTGATCGTAAAATTACCGATGTGAATGATTTTATGTACCAACCGTTTTCAGATCATAAATATAATCATTTTTTTAAATGAAAGTGTTGATGTTGCTCATGAAGAAGACGAGCTTTGTCTCGTTAACATTTCTGGAGAGCGGTACCTCGTTAAACGTAAGGATACAAACGGGCGAGAGTCATTTTACATACTTGCTGTGATGAGTCGTGTCACACAATTAACGTCTCATACAAATCACAAGGAGCATTCGTCTGACGAGTTAAATCATATCATTGGTACGAGTCGAGCGATGAATCGAATTAAAGATTTGGCAACGAAAGTCGCGACGAGTGATTCGACGGTGTTGTTAACTGGTGAAAGTGGGACTGGAAAAGAACTCTTTGCAAGGGGCATTCATAACAACAGTGCGAGAAATAAGCATCCATTTGTGGCAGTGAATTGTGTTGCCATACCAGATGAGTTATTTGAGTCCGAAATGTTCGGTTATGAAGCTGGAGCGTTTAGTGGGGCTAGACGAGACGGCAAACCAGGAAAAGTAGAGCTTGCGCAAAATGGAACGCTTTTTCTCGATGAAATCTCAGAGCTGAGTTACGCTTCACAAGGGAAGTTGTTACGTGTATTGCAAGAACGAGAAGTGGACAGACTTGGCGGTGTGAGAAGCAAAACTGTGAACATCCGCGTCGTTGCAGCGACGAACAAGAATTTAAAGCAGCTCGTCACAGAAGGTAAGTTTCGTGAAGATTTGTATTACCGGTTGTACGTATTTGACTTGCATGTGCCGCCACTACGAGAGCGAGAGCGTGATGTGTTAATCTTAATCGAGCATTATATCCATGAATTTAATCAGAGTCTCGGTAAGCAAGTGATTGAAGTGGCAGATGATTTAAAAAAAGTGGGCAATGTCTTACAGATGGCCAGGGAATGTTCGGGAGTTGAAGTCTAGTATCGAACGAGGGATGAATGTTGTTGAAGGCTCTCGTTTGGCTCAAGAAGATTTAGGTCGTTATGACGATGTTCATTTAGAACATACGGCACAAAAGGAACGGTTCCACGGCACGCTTGAAGAAGCAATGAATCGCTATGAGAAAACGATCATTGAAAAAGCGGTCTTGGAGGTTGAAGGTGATCGAACAAAAGCAGCAGCATTGTTAGGCATTCATCTTTCAAGCCTTTATCGGAAATTATCGAAATATCAGATCTGAGGTGTTCTCATGAGAGAATGCCTATTTATTATGCATTTCATAAAAGGAGCTTAGGAGTCTGTTATGTTAATGTGTATTAAAAAAAAGGGTATTTGCCTATTTTTATAATTTTAATGATCCATTTGATGAATTCGTTCGTTTACTTGTTATAGCCGAGCGAAGTTAATGTTAGCTTTTCTAGGGAGATGCGTGTAAAATCAGGCACAGCAATTATTCCGATTTTTATACCTTTAAATCGAGATCGAATTAAAAAGGAGAATCGCATGTCTGAACGAGATGCAAAAACCTATGCTAGACTAAAGCTTGGTGATAAAGAAGCATTAGCGCAACTGTATGACCAATACAGCAAACTTCTTTACTCGTTTAGCTTTAAGATGATGAACGACCAACAAGTCGCTGAAGAGATTGTGCAAGAGGTTTTTATAAAAATTTGGACACAAAAAAAGTGCATACGATGAAACGAAGGGAAAGTTTTCAAGTTGGTTGTTGACGATCACTCGAAACACGGTCATTGACCACCTTCGTAAACGAAAAGAAACAGCATCTGAAATGGTCACGAAGGAAATGACTCAAGATCCTGATCCGAGTATTGAAGATCAGATTGAATGGAAAGAAAAGCGAACAACGATCGATCAGGCGATCAAGCGCCTAAAACCAGAACAAGAAAAAGTGATCGTTTTGTTTTATTATCAGGGGTTATCGCAACAAAAAAATCGCGGACGCTTGTGAGATTCCTTTAGGGACTGTTAAAGGAAGGATTCGTCTCGCTTTAAGGCATCTAAAAGATACAATAGAGGACATTGAGCAGAATGGGGGATCATTCATGAGTAACCATTGTGATCATTTAATTGATTATTTTAATGGCCAGTTATCAGATGAAGAAAAGCGTTCATTTGAAGAACATCTAACGACATGTGGGGATTGTCGTGAAGAGTTGCGTGAACTACAAGAACTTACGGATGATTTAGGGTTCAGTGCTGAACCAATTGAACCTCCATCGGCGTTAAAACAGCAAGTGCTAGAAGCGGCATTTAATGAACGAACACCGAATGATGTGAAAGAAGATGATGATAACGTTCACAGCTTTACGACCGATCAAGAGAGTCAAAACTCAGTAGTGGTGCCAAAAAAAATCGTAAGAAACTAAGCTGGGTAGTACCGTCTTTAGCTGCAGCATTATTGTTGTCGCTCGTTGGAAACGGCTATGCTTTTAGTCAGTTATCGACGCAAGAAGAAGTAGCTCCTGAAGAAGTAGCACCTGAAGAAACAGCGCCAGTAGAAAGTATCTCGATTGATTCTCTGGCACAACAACTAAGTCTACAACCGTCAGAAGAAAGTATTCCATTTGAAGCGAGAGCTTCAATTGTAAATAAAGACCAATACCAACAACTCATCGTTGAAGCTAATCAGCTCACACAGACAGAAGATACACAAGTCTATCAAGTATGGCTGTTAAAAGAGGGAGACCCGTACCGAGCGGGTACGTTTACACCTGCTGAAGATGGCAGTGGGATGTCCACCTTTGATATTGACCCAGAAATGGGATTCGATACGATTGCGATTACGATTGAACCAGATGAAACGAGTGAAGTTCCAGAAGGCGAGATCGTTTTATTAGAGGAATTGTAAGTTTGTATGTGTAATAAAAGGCTCGTCAACACCATGTGTTGGCGAGTTTTTTGCGTTCCTGACGTGTTTTTCTTTATTGCTAGAGAAAGCTTTTAAAAAAAAGTTTGAAGAAAAGTGATCCAAATTATTCTTCGCTTCGTTAGCTCTAGTGAAATCAAAACATAAAGGAGTGCCACCATGAAAAAAATAAAAAAAGCATTTATTCCAGTATTGAGTGTTGCCCTGTTAACTCCAACGTTCGCACAGACGATTCATGCCGAAGAAAGTATGTCGCAAGTGAATACACCTGCTATTGAGCTTAGAGGAACTCTTGATCATTTGTTATCTGAACACTTTGCGCTCGCTGTCTTGTCGATGCAAAAGCAATATGACGGTGATGAAGGAGCACAAGCGCTCAAGAAGCACTTGAGCAAAACGCCGCGGACATGAAACCAGCCATCGCTTCACTCTATGGTGATGAAGGGGCTGAAGAATTCGATCGGATTTTCTCAGCACATAACGATTACACTGCCGATTACGTGCAAGCTGTAAAAGATGGAGACACTGAAGCCCAAGAAGAAGCGTCTGCTATGCTTGATTCCTTTTACGTTGAGTTCGGGGAGTTTTTAGAAACAGCAACGGAAGGCACGCTACCGAGCGATGCGGCTATTGAAGTGTTAGACGTACATGAGCAACAAGTTGAAGATGCGTTTATCGCATACGTTGACGGTGACTATGAGACGGCTTATATGACTTATCGTGAAGGATTATCGCACATGTTTGATATTAGTGCAGCCTTATCCGATGCAATTGTTCAGCAAAACCCTGATCAATTCGAAGGAAGTGTACCATTGACAGCAGCTGGTGATCTTCGCTCGGACTTAAGTAATTTAGTCGCTGAACACTTTGCACTCGCAACATCATCGATGTCAAAAGAATTTAAAGAAAGTGAAGACTTCGACTTTGTAAGTTGGGCTGAAGATGAAAATACAGCGGATCTGAAAGCAACAATCTCTTCTGTTTACGGTGAAGAAGGCGGAGAGCAATTTGAACAAATTTGGCAAGGAAATCACATTCTTGCACAAAGTGACTATGTGAATGCAGTCAAAAACGACGATGAAGCGGCAAAAGAAGAAGCACAAAACCGTTTAAGTACATTTGCTGATGAGTTTGGTATGTTTTTAGAAACCGCAACTGATGGAATTTTACCAGCAGCTGATGCGACTGAACTTGTGAATATGCATGAAGAACAAGTATTTACGACGTTTGATCGTTATATCGAAGGTGACTATGATGGTTCATTTGAAAAGTATAGAGAAGGGTACGCGTTTACCTTTGATATTGGGGCAGGTTTAGCCGATGCGATCGTTACACAAAACCCTGAATTGTTTGAAGAAGAAGCAGCAGTTCCAGAAATGCCTCAAACAGGTATGGGTGGTACGAGTGATTCAGGTATGACGCTACAATGGTTGGCTTGGATTTTAGCTGGTGCTACAGCTGGATTTGTTGGCTACTTTGGTGTTCGTCGCTTCCGCACGAATGGGTAAGTCGAAGTAAAAGGAGAGGAGACTTCCTCTTCTTTTACGTTTTGGATAAGGAGTGATGATTTCATGAAAGGCTTCGTAGTTATTGCCTTGTCGTTACTAGTTATCGGTTGTAGTACGACGGATGCTCAAGATCGTGACGGATCACTAGCCGATGAAGGTGTTCAATTAAAAGAAAATGATCAAACAATCGAGCCTTATACAGAACAGACAATCGCTGAAGAATTTAACCTTGATCAAGAAATGATTGATCAAGCCGAATACGAAAGAAGCAAAAGCAGTGAAATCAATCCAACGAGCATTTCAATTCCTACATTAAATATCGACGCGCCAATTGTGGAAGTCGGTCAGCTAGATAATGGCCAAATGGGTGTGCCTGACAACGGAGATGATGTAGGTTGGTACGAACCTGGTACGAAGCCTGGTGGAATTGGGAATGCAGTATTAGCAGGTCACGTTGATGATCGTACTGGACCAGCCGTATTTTTTTGATTTAGACGAGCTAGAAGAGGGCGATTCGATCTTGGTTGCGGGTGAAGACGGAGAGGAACTGGAGTATGTTGTTGAACGGTTAGAAAGCTATCCTTTTGATGATTCTCCGGTTGATGAAATCTTCGGTTCAAGTGATACGAAGCAATTAAATTTGATTACGTGTGCAGGAATCTTTGATCGTGACGTTGGTACCCATGATGAGCGCCTTGTCGTGTACACATCACTAATCGACGACGAGGAAGATGAAGAGTTACAACCGTCATCGCCAACAGAGTTAACGGTGCAAGGAACATTGCTCACTTGGCATGCTGTTCGTGAAGATCATGTCGCTGGTTATCGCATTTACTCCGTTGATGCTGAAGGAACAGAAGCGTATGTAGCTAGCGTTTCCCAAACAGAAAGAAAAGCGATACAAATGACAGATGAACAAGAGAATTACATCATAAAAACGATCGATTACTTCGGAAATGAATCAGATGCTGAGAATGTAACGGTGGCAGAATAGCCATCGTTTTCTAAAGCCCAAAGGTTTGGTTCCTTTTTAGTTGAAAATGTTTTAGTTAGCTTTTTATGTACTCCGTACTTGTACAAAGAAACTTTTGATCGGTATGATTTTCCTCTTTTTACAATAATATCCATGCCATCATTCTTTTGCAATCCGGAGATAATTTTGCTATTATTTCAAAGGAGTTTTATTTTGTTACTAAAGTTCAGTCACCTGAAACTCAGTATCAAAAATTTGATAAAACTTTCGTATCATAGATTCAGTTTAATAGTTTAGAAATCGGGAGGAAAAAGAATGACGAAAGTTTCGTGGTCAAGATTAATGACTTTTACAATGCTGATCTCTGTATTGACTTTGGCAGCATGTGGCAATGGTGATACTTCAGACGAAGAATCAACGGATGACTCGGATGTTGAAACAGAAGAAAGTGCTGACGAGGACGCTGATGAAAGTTCAGATACAAGTGCAGAATCTGAACCAAAAGTTACTGAGTTTGAACCAGCATTTCCAGAACAAACAAGAGCACCTGAAGTAGAGACTGAAGCAGAACTTGATGTGGAAGTTGTTGCTGAGGGTCTTGACGTGTCTTGGGGTATGGAAGAGTTTGAGACAAACCGCTTACTTGTTACGCAAAGAGATTCAGCAGAACTTCTTATTGTAAACCTTGAAGATGGCTCTGTTTCAGATCCAATCGAAGGTACACCAGAAGTAAATAACGAAGGTCAAGGTGGTTTACTTGATGTAACCATTGCACCTGATTTTGATGAATCAAGATTAGTATTTATGACGTTTGCTCAAGATCTTGAAGATGGTACTGTAACTGCTGTCGGTAAAGGTGTTTTATCAGAAGATGAAGCCTCACTTGAAGATTTTGAAGTAATCTTCCAAGCAGAACCAGCGTATGATGGTGACTTACACTATGGTGGACGTATTATCTTTGATGATGAAGACAACCTATTCTTAACAACTGGTGAGCGTTCAGATGATCCAATTCGCGAACGTGCACAAGACTTAGATGCTTACTTAGGTAAAGTAATTCACATTACACAAGACGGAGAAGCAGTAGATACGAATCCATTTATCGAAGATGAAGACGCACTAGATGGTATCTACAGCTACGGTCATCGTAATATTCAAGGTGTGGACTTCCACCCTGAAACTGGAGACTTATGGATTGTTGAATTCGGTCCACAAGCTGGGGATGAACTGAATATTATTGAGCCAGGTAATAACTATGGATGGCCAATTGTTTCTTATGGGATCGAGTACAGTGGTGATTTAATCAACGATGGTATTTCAGAACACGATGCGCAAGGCTTTGTTGAACCAGTATATTATTGGGATCCAACAAGTGCACCAAGTGGTATGTCATTCTATGATAACGATGCAATTCCTGAATGGGAGAACAACTTGTTCATCGGTGGCTTAGCGCCGAGCTATATTGTACGTGTCGTTATTGAAGATGACCTCGTCGTTGGAGAAGAACGTCTATTAACAGAAGAAGGCGAACGTTTCCGTGATATTCTTGTAACTGAGGATGGCTCGCTTATTGCAATCACTGATGGCGGTATGATTTATAAGGTTACTGCAGCAGGTGAAGGTGAAACAGTTGAAGACACAGAAGAAGACAATGTTGAGACTGATGAAGACGACGCTGAATAATTTATTATTCTCTAAAAGCATCTAACCTTATGTCAATGTCATTAACTTAAAGCGCTTGACAATATTAAAAAAGCAGGCATTCATGGATTTCCATGAATGCCTGCTTCTTTTTTTTGATATGATTATTCCTGTTTTCTTACGATTACGTTCGTTTTAAGTAAAACACGGGTATACCGTTGTATGGAACCTAATATAATTAGACGGGTGAAGCGAGGCATCATTTTCTCATTATTGCATGCGTTCATCATGTTTGTCGTTGGCATGCTACTTGGTGGTGAACCGTACTGGATTGGCGTGATTGGCTTTGCCATTGGTGGATTTGTCATCGGTTTTTTTTCTACTATCAAAAGGAAAGGAAAAGCATGAAAAAGAAGAACAGGGCTGATAACCCTCACACAACGTAGATCGATGAATTGACGTTCTCAAAGGAGAGCGTTTTTTTGTTGATCTATGAAAGAAATTCTTAATTTGTATTCGCAATGATAATAATGATTCTCGAAATTGCGAAAAACGACGTTCAATTTTCCTGCCAATGCGCAATCGTACGTTGGCATAGCATTTGCAATGAGTAGTAGTAAGCGAAAGGAGGCAACGAACATGTTAGATTTTTCATTTACAGAAGAGCAAGAGGATTTTAGGCGAACGCTTAAAAAGTTAGCAACAGAAGAATTGTTACCCAGTTATACAAAATGGGATAAAGAAAAGAAACTGCCAAGACACTTATGGAAGCGTCTAGGTGATGTAGGAATTACAGGTCTTCGGGTCCCTGAACAATTTGGAGGTAGCGCGGCCGACTGTGTCACGACAGGAATCGCGGCAGAAGAAATTGGTCGTGGCGACTTTAACTTAACGTATGCGGTTATGCTTAATGCACTCATTGGAGAGATTATTGCTACGCATGCGAGTGAAGAGTTAAAAGAGGAGTTCTTGCCAGCGCTTGCTTCTGGTGAACAAATTTTTGGGATTGCGATTACAGAACCGGATGCAGGCACAGATGCTGCAGGAATTAAAACGTCAGCGGTCGATGAAGGCGATGTGTATGTACTTAATGGTGAGAAATCAGGCATTAGTGTGGCTACAGAGGCAGACGCATTTGTCGTTTTTGCAAAACCGATCCAGCACTAGGAAATCGCGGAATTAGCGCGTTTCTCGTGCCATCAAGATTGGACGGGGTTGAGAGCTCAAGTTATGACGATATGGCAATGTTGCCATTAGTCGAGGGTCTGTCTATTTTCATGACGTTCGCGTTCCAAAAAAATTATTTGATTGGTGAGTTAAACGCAGGATTTAAACAAGTGATGAACGGCTTTGATCTTAGTCGGTTATTAATTGGTCTTCAATGTGTTGGTGCAGCCGTTCAAAGCTTGATGAGACGATTCAACACGTGAAAACGAGACAATCATTTGGTCAACCACTCGCTACGTACCAAGGGGTATCGTTTCCTATTGTGACGCACTATCAACAACTCGAAATGCTTAAATGGCAAGCCTACCGAGGCTTATGGCTCCGTGATCAAGGGCGTAGTCATACAAAGGAAGCGGCAACCGTTAAATGGCTCGGTCCGAAATACAGTCAAGAAGCGATTCATGAATGTTTACTGTTAAATGGGCATTATGCTTACACGAAAGAGATGCCACTTGAGCAACGTCTACGTGATGTCATTGGTCTAGAAATTGGTGATGGCACCGCACAAGCAAATCAAATGGTCATTGCAAAGCAACTAATCGGCAAAGCATATCGTTCGTACCAACATTCTAATCAAACTGAACGAGTAAAAGGGTGATGAACATGTATTTTGAAGACATTAATTATGAAAAACATGAAGGCATTGCAACGATTACGATCAACCGTCCCCACGTATACAACGCTTTTCGGGGATTAACGATCCGTGAATTGATTGCCGCGTTTCGCGATGCTTGGGATGATAACGCGGTTGGAGCGGTTATTTTAACGGGCGAAGGAGAAAAAGCATTTTGTGTCGGTGGTGATCAAAAGCAAAAGGCTGGTGAAGGTGGTTATGACGACCAAGGCGGACTTGGTATGGGAATCGGTTTAGAAGTAGAAAATCTTCACCAAACGATTCGAAACATCCCAAAGCCTGTGATCGCTGCTGTTAATGGTTTTGCAATCGGTGGAGGTCATGTGTTGCATGTGATCTGTGATTTAACGATTGCGGCTAATACAGCAAAGTTTGGACAAAGCGGACCGAAGGTTGGAAGTTATGACGCAGGGTTTGGATCTGCGTATCTTGCGAGAATTGTTGGTGAGAAAAAGGCACGAGAGATTTGGTATTTATGCGAGCAATATAGCGCTGAGGAATGCAAAGAGATGGGACTTGTCAATAAAGTCGTTCCACAAGACGAGCTCCAACAAGAAGCAAGAAATTGGGCTGAAAAAATTCTCGAGAAAAGCCCGACGGCAATTAAGATGCTGAAATACTCCTTTAACGCTGATTCTGCAAGCATTACGGGAATATCTCAACTCGCGATGGGTAGCCTTGCAATGTTTTATAATAGTGAGGAATCTGAAGAAGGCAAAAACGCGTTCCTAGAAAAACGTTCGGTCGATTTTCAAAAATTCCGTAGTTAAGGGGGCATCATTCGTGACTGAAACAAATCATGTACCTCTAAAGACGTTACAGAAGTATGAGAAGGTTTGGCCTAATACGACGATCTTAGATTATTTGAACCAATGTGTGGAAAATTCACCGAGCAAAGAAGCGGTGATCGACGGTCGTAGTCGGTATACGTACAGTGAGCTTTATAAGAAGGTGGAGCGCGTGGCGCTTGGCTGTATCACTATGGCCTTCGAAAAGGCGATGTCATTAGTGTTCAACTACCAAATTGGAATGAATTTGTGATCGTGCATTATGCGGCGACGATGATCGGGGCGATTACAAATCCACTCATTCCAATTTACCGAGATCGAGAGATCGGGTATATGGTTAAGACTGCAAGCTCTAAAATAATCGTCATTCCTGATCATTTTAGAGGCTTTTGTTACACCGATATGATTGAGCGATTATGGGGTGACTGGCCAGAACTAGATCACGTGTTTGTCGTCGGTGATGATGTACCGAAAGAAATGAAAGCGTTTACTGAATTAACAGAAGTTCGTTTTGAACATACAGAAGACCGTAAAGTGCTCGAGAGTCCACATGATCCAAATGACGTCACTGAAGTTATTTTCACATCAGGAACGACGGGGTTGCCGAAGGGTGTCATGCATACACACAATACGCTTTGTATGTCGACAAACTACTGGATTGAGCGACTGCATCTAACCGATGAAGACGTTATGTTTATGCCTTCAACATTCGGTCATCAGACGGGTTTTGGTTATGGGGTGCGGTTGCCGACAACGATTGGTGGTACGGCTGTGTACCAAGACGTGTGGAACCCTGAGCAGTTTTTGCGATCGGTAGAAAAAGAACGAATTACATTTACAGCGAGTGCAACGCCGTTCTTGCAAGACGTGGTGCAATTTGAAAACGTGAAATCGTTTAATCTTAAAACGTTACGAGCATTTGTCTCGCTCGGTGCGCCAATTCCACGGGCGCTTGTGAAAGAAGCGAAAGAAAACGTGCCATTTACGATTTTATCAGGATGGGGTCAAACCGAAAATGGCCTCGTCACACTTACAAAGTTGGATGACTCAACGGAAAAATTAACTGAAACAGACGGTTGCCCGTTTCCAGAGATGATGATTAAGACGGTGGATGAAAATGGAAACGAATGTGAGGCAAATGAAGAAGGCTCCTTACTCGTGAAAGGTCCTGCACTTTTCATTGGCTACCTTCATCAGCCAGAATTGACGGCATCTGAATTTACGGATGATTGGTTCATCACGGGTGATCGAGCAACGATTGATCGTGACGGGTACGTGAGAATTACTGGAAGAGATAAAGACATTATTATTCGAGGTGGCGAGAACATTCCCGTTGCTTATATCGAGAATGTTTTATATGAACACCCCGATATCAAAGGCGCTCAAGTCGTCGCAGTTCCAGATGAACGTCTTCAAGAGAAGGCATGTGCCATCGTTGAAATCGTGTCACAGGCGAGTCATTTAACGTTAAGTGAATTGCAATCCTATTTGAAAGATAAAGGGGTCGCAAAACAGTACTGGCCTGAGTATCTCGAAGTTATTGATGAATTTCCACGAACTCCGAGTGGCAAAGTGCAAAAATACAAATTACGAGACATGCTAAAAACAAAAGCATAGTAGGAGGAGCGAGTATGGGAGAAACGATTGCGTTTATAACAGGAGCAGGACGTGGCATTGGTCGTGAAATCGCCAGAACATTAGCGAAAAAAAGCTGTGAAAGTCGTCGTAACTGACATTGATCAAAGTGCCGCTGAAGAAACGGTCAGTCTATTAGAAACAGAGGCAATTGCGGTACGCTGTGATGTAACGAGCCTTAAGGATGTTTCGGAGGCAACGAACGAAGCGATGAAAGCGTTCGGACAGATTGATGTACTCATTAATAACGCCGGCTGGGATAAGATTGAACCGTTTTTAGAAAGCGAGCCACATACGTGGGAAAAAGTCATTGCCATTAATTTACTCGGTCAAATTCATACGTGTAAAACCGTCTTACCACAAATGATTGAACAAGGTCACGGAGGCAAAGTCATTAACTTAGCATCTGACTCCGCACGAGTCGGTTCATCGGGAGAAGCCGTTTATTCCGCCGCAAAAGGTGGTGTCGTTTCGTTTACGAAGACACTCGCTCGGGAAATGGCCCGTCATAAAATCAACGTTAATTGCATTGCCCCAGGACCGAGCAATACGCCACTACTTCAAGAGATTAGTACGTACAATGAGGGCATCGTTAAAGCGTTAGAAAAAGCAATCCCATTCCGGAGACTAGCCGAAGCAGAAGACATTGCTAACGCTGTTGCATTTCTCGCTTCTAAAGAAGCAGATTACATTACCGGGCAAACGTTGTCGGTGAACGGTGGATTGACGATGGCGTAAACGTGTTGTGGCGCAAGCATTCTATAAGGACACAATTGTGTTCTTATAGAATGGCTTTTTTATTTTTAGTTCATATAGGTGTTGGTTAAGTCGATATTAAAGAATATTAGAAAGGGGTGACAAAGTGAACGTTATAGAGGTTTATTGGGATGGACCGTTTACCTTTGAACAAGTAAAGCAGCTAGGTGACGAGCGTACCGATTACGGGCTATATCAAATTTACGGTAACCATGTTACGTATGGAAGTGACGTATTACTATACATAGGACAAGCAAACAATCAAACGTTCAGAACTCGACTAGGGCAACATAATGACAAGTATGTCATTATGAATGATTCCGCTCATACGAAGATCTATATTGGAAGAATAGGGGGTGAACATCAAATCGACAATAACGTTTGGTACGAGCAGATTAAAAATGCGGAGCGATTATTAATTCATGTTCATAAGCCAGCGTTTAATTCACAGTTCATTACGGATCGAACACGAAACGAGTTGGATCGCATTCATATTTTAAATTGGGGAAATCGTCGTCATCTCTTGCCAGAAGTATCAAGCGTACGTTGGGGGATCGAATCAAATAATGGCTTCGGTTCAACGATTTATGAATACGAGGAATAGAGGTTTTAACGAACTAAATAAGTGAATGGGTGTCAGCACCTTAAATAGTAAGAGGCAGTTGACGTATTTTTGATTTTGAATAAGAACTGCCTCATTCTCTTTTCGTTTTTCTATAGACGAAAAACACAACGGTTGCAACGATTAACCAGATTAATAGAAGTAAATACAAGTTTCGAAACGTTTGTGCGGCTTCCACATGTTGCTGTAGCGAAAGAATTAATCCAGTCACACCGACACCAAATGCACCACCTATAAATTGGACGAGTTGTGAGACGCCCATTCCGGCACCGATTAGAGTTTGGGGGAGAACGCGTGAAATTTCATTGTTTGCACTCGCCATTAAGATGTTGGAGCCAGCAATCATAAAGACAAGTAGACTGAGTGATACATACGCCGAGAAACTGGCAAACAGTGCAAATAAAATCGTCGCAAAGCTAAGTAATAGAAGACCGAGTAACATGACGACAAGCGGGCCTTTACGGTCAATGAACTTCCCAGATGATTGCGTTAATATGGCTGCAAGTAACGCACCTGGAAACATAATTAAGCCAATTTGAAGTGGATTTTGATCAAACAGTTCGAATAACAAAATGGGAATAGAAAACATCGTTGCGAAGTTCATAAAGAATGAAGTAAATGGAAAGACGGTTAACGTTAAAAACTGGCGATTATGCAGAAGCTCAGGTTGTATAAAGGGAATGGCTGTCTTGTGTACGTGTTTCCAAAGCAAAAAAAACGCTGGAATTGCAATGACGATCGCAACAAAAATACCGCTAGTAATAACTAAAAGGGTAGAAACAACCGCAACCCCAACGAGAATGGCTCCTAGTCCATCAAATTGAACACGTTGAATGGATTCTTCAGGTAAATTCCGTCGCAAAACAGGAAGAATAAACAGGACAACAAACGGCGCTAAAAATAAATAATTCCATCCCCAAAATTCTGTAAAAAAAACCACCAACGAGAGGTCCCATCCCAAATCCGAGTGCTGCCGCTGCTGCGATGATCGCCATTGCATTTCCTCGCCTACTAATCGGAATGTATTTTGACGATAAAACGATGGCAAGGCATGGCAACGTACTTGCACCAATGGCTTGAAGAAGTCTAGCAATGAGCAGTGTGGTAAAGTTCGTCGCAAAAAATCCGAGCAAAGACGAGAAGCCTAAGATGATTAAACCGATACTAATGAGCCTTTTTATCGGTACATAATCTGACAAGCGACTAAAAGTTAAGGCAGAGATGGCAAAGACAATGGAATAACCGGATACGATCCAAGTAGCCACAGATGAAGTTAACTGAAAATCAAGGATGACAAATGGAAGAGCAACATTAAACATCGTTGTATTCATCGTCATCAGCCACATGCCAATTGCCCAAAAACTTAACACTAGTCGTTCATTAAACGCGAACGCTTCTGTCGTCTCGGTGGTAGATACACTCGTCATAATCGTTCCTCCAATTAGCAAAAAGCAAATCAAACAGTAGACGAATGGATTATCGCTACCGTTACCTTGCCATCTGTTTTATACCTAGACGGTAGAGCATCTCTTTAAGTTGTTGAGCTTCTTCGTCGCTAAATTCAGATAATACATCTTGATTCATCTGTGCCATCTGTTCCATTAATGGCGCCTCCAAGGATTGACCTTTTTCTGTTAAACAAACAACTCGATTACGACGATCGGTGGTGTCAATTCGTCGTTCAATGCATCCATTCTGCTCTAAGCGATCAATTACGCCTGTAATGGTTGCACGATCTAAAAGCAAGCGATCAGCTAATTCATAACCAAGTTGAGCATCTTGCTTCCAAAGTTGACGTAATAAGGCATATTGAACAGGTGTAATCCCGAATGGCTGAAGTTTAGACTTACTTACTTGGTTTACTCGTTGAAGTGATTTACCGAGTAAGAAATGCACACATTCATGGAAGTTTTGCAATCTCGACACCTCTTTTTAATTATTCTGATTAATTAGACGATAACACAGCGTAAATCATTTGTACACAATTGATTTGTATACGAAGTAATAATCGTCATTTTCACGTGTGAAGGAATCGCACGTTCATAAAAAAGTAACGAGTGTTAACGTGAACTTTTGATTACTCGTTACTTTCATCTAGATTGTATGGACCGAAAATTGAAAGATCAATAAGTTGTTTGGCCATTTGCTGTGGCGTGTAATTGTATTGATGTTGTATCCACCATAAGACACTTTCTATATAGGCACCGGTTATATAAGAGACGAGTAATGAGCGGTCTCCACGAAGTCGATCACTATAATTCGTGTAGCTAATTCCTTCGTCAATATAATCATGAATGACAGATTTAACACCATTTAAAAACGATGCATCTGCATGATCAATAAGAAGCGTCTCATACGTATCGTGATTGTCATAAATATGTTCAAAAAAAGTTTCAAGATAGATGAATCGTTCCTCTTGGCGAAGCTCCGAAAGGGGTTTAGGGTTATTAATCGTTAACGATTGTTTTAATTTACCTAACAACGTGTCATGGACGTCATACTTAAGCTCCGCAATGTCTTTAAATTGTTTGTAAAACGTTGGGCGCGTGATGTTTGCCTCTTTGCACAACATTTGAATGGTTAACGGTGTGGACGGTTCTCTCACTAGCGTTATATACGCTTTGTGTAACTTCTCGATAGATCGGTGTTGCCGCGGATCCATTCTTTTCATTTCGATCACCTACTGTATTGGTCGTACAAAGTTTACCATAGAAAAGCAAAAGAAATCAGGGTACTAACCTGATTTCTTTTGTTCATGTTATAGGGCTGTCCAACCACCGTCAATGACAAGTTCTGAGCCTGTCATAAATTTGGATTCATCACTCGCTAAAAAGAGTACGCCATAGGCTACATCTTCAGGTTCTCCGAGGTTCGGTAATTGTGTGTGCATTTGGTAATACGGCATCGCTTGTTCCATTGATTCAGCAGTCATCGGTGTCACAATAATGCCAGGGTGTACAGAGTTTACGCGAATGTTATCTTTTCCGTATTCGACGGCAGCTGATTTTGAAAGGGAACGTAACGCACCTTTAGCAGCTGTGTAAGGGCTTGAACCTGCCATACCAACAATGCCACCAATGGAGGAAATGTTGATCACAGATCCTGCACCTGTTTTTTTCATTTCAGGTATTGCATATTTCATGCCGAGAATGCAGCCATTTAAGTTAACGTCCATAACGCTGTTCCATTGCTCCATCGTTAACTCTGCAAAACTTTTATTAATTGAAATACCAGCATTGTTGACGAGTACATCCACTTTTCCAAACGTGTCAAGAGTTGTTGCGATAACACTTTTCCATTGGTCTTCAGAACTCACGTCATGCGTAATCCCTAAGATCTCTCCTCCAGTTGCTTTTACACGAGAGACGAGTTTGTCTAATTGCTCAGTATTTACGTCTGTTGCAACGACTTTTGCTCCTTCAGCAGCAAACAATTCTGCTTCTTTGGCACCCATGCCATTTGCAGCACCGGTAATAATAGCAACTTTATTTTGTAATCTCATAATGTACCCCTCCGTTGATAGTATATAATTTACATGATGTAAATTAGTTCACATCTTTGTTATATCATAGTACTCTAAAAAAAGCCAACGAAAAGCTGATCTGCGTACCTCACTGCTTATGTCATAATAGTCAGAAGAGGTGAGACGATGATCCAAGTTCGAAAAGCAACGAAACGGCACGTAGCTGGTATCATTTCGGTATGCACGAGAGGTACTGGTCGACGTATAAAGAGTTAGCATCTGCTGAGTATATTCAAAGGATCTGTGATGAGTTTTATCATGAAGCTCGTGTTACTAGAGAAGTGACAGAAACGAGTCGACATTGGGGTGGTTATTTTGTTGCACTAGAAAATGGAACCGTAGTTGGTGCAGGTGGCGGTGGAATGATTACTGAACAAAGCGCAGAGCTGTTCGTTTTGTATATTGATCCCGATCGTCGGAATGAGGGGATCGGTTCAAAGTTACTTGCAGAAATCACAAAGCAGCAACTAACTCTTGGTGCAACAGAGCAATGGGTGTCTGTACAACAGCATAATGAAAAGGGCATTCCATTTTACAAAGCAAAAGGGTTTATCTTTCTAACGAAGCAAAGAGGCTATGCAACGATCGAGAATGAACCGTACGTGAGCCTACGATATAAACGAAACATCTAAATGTTAGTGATCGAAAGAGGTGAGGAGAATGAAGCAAATTGAAACAGATCGGCTTCAATTAAAGCAACTCGGTCCTTCGCATGCGGAGGAAGTGTTGCAATTTTACATACAGAACAAGCAATTTTTAGAAAAATGGGAGGCAAAAAAGAGTGAAGCCTTCTTCACGGTTGCTACTCAAGTTGAGTTACTAAAACAAGATCAAGTGCATTACTCGAACGGACAAGCTGTGAAGTTTTGGATCTATAAAAAAGAAGAGGGTACAAAACTGATCGGTTGTATCAATTTCTCGAACATTATTCGTAGTATTATGCAGTCGTGCTATGTTGGCTATAAGATGGATCAGAATGAAAATGGGAAAGGATATCTTACTGAAGCATTACGGGCAGCCATTAATGTTATGTTTGAAGAGTACCACATCCATCGCATTGAAGCGCCGATTATGCCGAAGAATAAAGCTTCTATTCGGGTCGTTGAGAAACTAGGGTTTGAACGAGAAGGGCTTACAAGCAGATGCTTAAAGTTAATGACCGGTGGGAAGATCATGTACGATTTTCTTTATTAAATCCTAATGATTAAGTATTACCTTGCCTATATGACGAAGATTTGCTACAATACTAACTAACGGTAGTTAGTAAAAGAATAAATAAACACTTTCTAGGGTTCCGCTCGAAGGGGTCTGGTCCGAGGGAAAGTGCAGCACTCCAATGTGCTGTTCACGGAGGGAAAAAAGCCCGGGAGATATTGCGTAAAGTCACGCAGTATGTCCCGGGCTTTTTCATGTTTTAAAAAGTCTCGGGAATAATAAAAAAAAGAGGTGAGCGTATGTGGATTACAGTCGTGATTGCCGCGTTATTTGAAATTGGCTGGGCAACAGGATTAAAGTATGCAAATGATTTAATGACGTGGACGTTAACAATCATTGCAATCATTATTAGTTTTGGCTTGTTAATACGTGCTGCATCGTCTTTACCGACAAGTACGGTCTATGCGGTCTTCGTCGGGCTTGGTACCGTCGGGACTGTGGCGGTCGATATCGTCTTTTTTTGGAACGTCTCTAAATATTGGGGTCGTTTTCTTCGTCGCCATGCTTCTGAGTGGAGTGTTAGGTCTAAAAATGGTAACAGGTAAAAAGGAGGAAGAGCACTCATGAGTTGGATGATACTCATCATCGCGGGTTTACTTGAAGTCGCAGGAGTGAATGGCATACAGCGTTATATTCAAGGGCAGAAAGTAAGCGGGATATTGTTTATCGTTTTTGGGTTTGCCATTAGTCTTACGTTGCTATCGATTGCAATGGAGACGATCCCCTTAGGTGTTGCTTATGCAGTTTGGACAGGAATGGGGACGGTAGGAAGTGCAGTGATCGGGATGATTTTTTTACAATGACTCAAAAGATGTAAAACGAATCGTTTGCTTGGTCGTCATTATTTTTGCTGTAATCGGTTTGCGAGTCGTTTCAGGATAACGTCAACACCCTTCGATCTGAAGGGTGTTGATTTTTTCATAGAAGAGGGTGATGACTTTGTTTAAAGATAGAATTTTTATAATTTCACGTACCGTAATTATTTTGATAAAATATAAAAGTAATAAATAATAACTCATTGCTAATAAGAAAGTAACGCTAAAGAGCAGCAATCTAACCGTTCATCAATTTTAAATAATTTGACAATTATACTGATATAAGTGATTATATAAATGTGAGTTAAAAAATTAACTCGGGTTAAATTAATAAGGAGGATATTAGATGACACAACACTCGTACATGATGATTGAAAACCATGAACAGTTAAAAGTTGTAAGTGATCCGTTTCGTTCTCACATCTTAACGATGCTTGTTGAACAATCCTACACGGGTCAACAATTAGCAAAAACACTAGAGGTTCCCCGTTCTAAAGTTCATTACGCCTTGCATGAGCTTGAAAAGAATAAGTTTATAAAGGTTGTACATAAAGAAGAAAAGAAGGGTGTCGTTCAAAAGTTTTATAAAGCCGTTGCAAAAAGCTATTTCCCAAGTGAACAATTGATGCCTCATGCAGCTGAGGTTGGGGATTATTTTCGAGGTACGGTCTTAAACGTATTACAACGGGCAAGACTTCGCGCTTTAGCAGCACCAGATGAAGCATTTAAATTAAAAAGCTCAGACCCTACGAAACGACCTGCAATTGCGATGCAAGTCGAAACGCGACTTCGTGAAGAGCAGTTCATTGAATGGATTGCTAAATATCGAAAACTCGTTGATGAATTTTATGAGATGGACGGAGAAGATGGTAAGCCTTATTATTTAACGACAATTGGTTTTCAATTGGATGAACCTTTCTTTGAAGAGTTCGGCGATCAAAAGAAGCGAGACTCGGATGAACAATCATGAACACATCGAGGAACGAGTAACGCTACCGTCACTTTTTAAAAATCGGAATTTTATTTTAATTTTGTTATCAAGTACATTCACAGGGTTTGCATTTTCAATCTTTTTGCTTGCCGAGACGTGGTATGTTGTGGACGAGTTGAACAATCAAGCCGCATTAGGACTTGTTCTTGCGGCTACGTCATTACCTCGAGTGCTATTTATGGTGTTTGGAGGAGCGTATGCGGATCGAATAAAAGGTTCGGTACTCATGCTCTTATCCAATTTCATAAGAAGTGTACTCATTGCCATGATGGTCATTCTCATCGTCTTCGGGTTGTTAGATGTTTGGACATTAATTCTATTCGCTTTGTTATTTGGAGTTCTTGATGCGTTTTATTGGCCGGCGAACAATACGATTGTTCCAGCGTTAATTCCAAAAGAACAATTAACCCGTGCGAATTCGTTTCTTGAGCTATCGTTTCGGCTGACGTTTATTAGTGGTCCTTTAATTGCCGGTCTTCTCTTAACGTTAGGGTCATTTGAGCTTGTCTTTGGAACAGTCGTTGTGCTGTTACTTATAGGAGCAATTTGTATATTGCCTTTACTAGGTTTTGAAACAGAAAAGACACATGCAAAAACGACGATTTTTAGAGAACTACGTGATAGTTTTCAATACGCTTCGAAGTCTCAGTTTTTAATAGGGGCAATGACGATGAGTATTATAACGAATCTAATTATCACTGGACCAGGAACGATGGCATCGCCGATTATTGTGAGTGAGATTTTAGATGGAAATGCATTTGATCTTAGCTTACTAGAAGCATCGTTTGCGATTGGGATGGTTCTCGGTGCGCTAATCGTTGCAGCGTGGAATCCTAACAAGAAACGAGGTCTTCTATCCGTATCGCGCCTCATCTTGCTCGGTGTAACGTTGGTATTATTAAGCCAGTCAACGACATTGTGGCAAGCGATTGTCGTCTTAGCATTGATTGGAATTGCAATTAGTATTGGCGATATACCGATTCGTACGTTAATCCAAGAAAAAACAGACCCACAAATGCTAGGAAGGGTAACAGGTATGCTCGGAACCGCTTCAAGGGGCTTAGCACCAATTTCATATATGATAACCGCTTGGTTATTATCGATCTCTATATCAATTGGAACGATATTGCTTGTAAGTGGACTTGTATTGATTTGTACGGCATGCTTAAGCTTTTGGAAGTTGCGAGGCTTTGTAACGGCAGATTGAACAAAAAGGAAGACTGCAACACGTCAACATGTTGCAGTCTTCCTTTTTACAATGCACTTTAATACTATAAAGCAGTGGGGACTGTCCCCATTAGATGAATCGAGTTGTGCAGGAACCGAGCTTCTCTATGCTTACCGTAACGGTATCCCCTGATTTTAAGTATTCCCGTTCTGTTTCAGGCATCCCCATGGCGACACCTTCAGGCGTCCCAGTTAAGATAATGTCCCCTGGTTTTAGGGTGAAATGTTGTGAGATGTAATTAATGATTTCTTTACATGTGAAAATCATATCTGATGTGTTGGAAACTTGACGAGTCTTACCGTTCACTGTAGTTGTTAGTGCTAACTGTTGTGGGTCGGGTACTTCATCTTTTGTTACTAAGTAAGGTCCAATTGGATTAAAATCATCAAGTGTCTTTCCAAGTAACCATTGTGGTGTGCGCAGTTGTAAATCCCTTGCTGAGAGATCATTTGCAGTCGCATAACCGAGTACATAATTAAGTGCATCTTCCTCAGACACTTGGCTTGCCGTTTGACCGATTACAATCGCAAGTTCCACTTCGTAATCCAACTCATTCGTTACAGCTGGAACAACAACATCATGGTTATGACCCGTGAGGGTATTGTTAAATTTATTAAATAGAATCGGTACCTCAGGGTAAGGCGAATTTGTCTCATCTGCATGTTTGCGGTAATTTAATCCGACGCAGATAATCTTCTCAGGATGGGGTACTACTGGACCAAATGTAACGTCTGTTTCAGTTAAATTAGATGAGTTGGTCTTAGAAAGTGTCGTTAAGTAATCTTGAAAGGCATGTTGTGTATGGTCGTCTGCGTTAATATAATCCATCATTGACGTTGGCAAATCTGTGCGTTGTTCGTTTGCTAATGTTTTCGTTACGTCGATGATCGAGTCATTGATACAGACTCCAAGGTGCGAATTGCCGTTTACTTCTAGATTGGCTAGTTTCATAGTTCTTCATCTCCTGTACTCGTAATGTTTAAGCATCTTTACCAAAAACGACGCCACCGTCAACGTATAGTGGTGAGCCCATCATAAATCGAGAATCATCTGATGCAAGAAATAGCGCTGCATCAGCAACATCTTCAGGCTTTCCGAGATCACCTGACAATTGGCGAGTCTTTATCTTTGCGATCGCCTTGTCTGGCTCTTCTGCTCGAGATAAGTAATCTTCAACAAAAGGTGTCATAATCGTGCCAGGGAGTAAGGCATTCACACGAATGTTGTATTTGGCATAATCTACTTGCATTTGTTTTGTCAATGATAAAACAGCCCCTTTAGAAGTCGCGTAGGATGCACGTTCTCCAAGACCAATTTCTGCGATACAAGAAGACATATTAATAATCACACCAGACTCTGCTTTAATCATATGTGGAATTACTGATTTCGACGGTAAAAATACACCCTTTACGTTGATATTCATCACACGGTCCCAGTCATCTTCATCAACTTCATGCAAACGACCAACACCACTCACTCCAGCGTTGTTGAACAAAACATCGATCCGTCCATACTCCTCTATGACCTTTTCGACGAGTTCATGTACAGAATTCGCGTCTGTCGTATCAGTCTCAATAAACCGTTGATCTCCTTTTAGAGCATCCGCGGTTCGTTGGCCATTCTCACGGTCAATGTCTGCGATAACGACAGTTGCTCCTTCATTTGCAAAGCGTTCAGCTGTACGTTGACCAATACCTGATCCACCGCCTGTAATAATGGCAATTTTCTGACGTAAGCGCATGTGATATCCTCCTCGTTTTTATTATGTGCTTACTTTAGCACATCAAAATAGAGAATAGAATTGCGTAATTTAGCGAAAAGATACCTTAATTTAAGCTCATTTTACGATATACCGAAGGAGTTTTGCCTGTCGTTGCGCGAAACGTTCGAAAGAAATGAGGCATGCTTTTATACCCGCATTGTTCAGCGATGTCTTGTACGCTGCAAGGAGAATTCCGGAGTAATTCTTTCGCTTTAATCATTCGCTTTGATTTAACAAAATCACTGAACGTGAGTCCGATCGTTGTTTTGAATCGCTTACTAAAATAAGCAGGGTGAACACAAGCAGCAGACGCGAGTTGTGTAAGTTCGATCTCTTCATCTAAATGATCGTTAATGTAGTGAAGACTGTGGTGAATCCAGTCTGGCATCCCTGCTGTCTCATGTGGGGATGTGTGACAATGTCTGCTTAAGAAGATGACAATGGCCTGAATAAGTATGGTCGACATGTCCGCTGTATAATGATCAGATTTGGAAGACTCGTGATTGAGTTTATTCAAGAGTTCTAGAAATTCACGTTGCTTTTCTTCGCTCAGATGGTAGCGATGCTTTCTTTGTAACTTTGAAGAAGAAAATAAATCAGCAAGCACATCACGATTTCCAGTAAGAATCGATGGGCAAAAAAACAATGCGGAACTCGTAAAAAGGGCGCCATCAGCTGGTTGAGTACAATGAATTACATTACTCGGGATTATTACAATATCTCCAGGTTCTAAGTCATAAAACAGATCATCAATAAAAAAAGCGGCTTTTCCCTTTGTGAACTAAAAAGACTTCATGCCATTCATGTAAGTGATGAGGAAGTTCTTCATACTTTGTTTTTGTATGATGGAAAGCCATGTGGAATGGAACAACATTGGATTCATCAAACTCTTTCACAATCGCATCCATAAAAGTCCCGCCCTTCATAGATTAAAATACGCAAGTTTTTCACTACAAATCGCAATATCATTGCGTAATGATTTCATGATAGCATAAATAAAACATGTTGAAAGCGTTTTCTTATGAAGGGAGATTAATTGAAATGAGAAGAGGGCTTGTTAGTGTTTTAGGTGCTATGCTCCTCGTCACTTCAGGTTGTTCCTTAAGTACATCCGCTGCAGTCGAGCAAGATGTGCACACGATTAATATTGCTTACGGAAATCAACCAGGCGAACCGCTAGACCAGCAAGCGCGCAAGTGGGCAGAACTGGCTGAAGAAGAGAGCGATGGACGTTTACAACTGAATGTCTATCCAAGTTCTCAACTTGGAGGCGAGAGTGACATGATTGAACTTGCTATGAGAGGCAACAATGTCATTGTGTTTACGGCTTATGATTTTTTAATGGATTATGTTCCTGACCTAGGAATTTTAGCAGCCCCATATTTGGCAGAAGAGTTTGATGACCTCCTCTATTTAACTACAACAGATTGGTATGCAGATCTAGAAAATGACATGAATGACATGGGACTAGCACTCCTAGGAAAAGAAACCATCTATGGTGAACGGCATTTGATGACGAAAGCACCTGTCAAGACTCCAGAAGACTTGCAAGGCATGAAAATACGAGTGCCTAACAATAATCTTTACATTCGGGCATTTCAAGCGCTTGAGCCTCACCAACCCCTTTGCCACTGGGTGATTTGTATGCATCACTTCAACAAGGCGTCATTGATGGGGCAGAGAACCCTCTACCTGTGTTGCAAGGGACTCGAACTAATGAAGTGACAAATCATCTGACATTAACCGGTCATATGAAAGTGATGAGTATTTGGGTAACAGGAACTGGAATGATGGAAGAGTTACCTGAAGATTTAGAACGAATTCTTTCAGAAACGAGTGAAGAGGCAGCAAGGTACACACATGCCATTACCGAACTAGAAGAGAAAGAAGCACTCGAAACGTTTAAAAATGAAGGCATGACCGTTCATGAGGTTGACCAAGAATTGTTCCGAGAAGCGGTTGAACCTTTCTACGATTCAATGCCCTCCTGGTCGCCTGGTTTATATGAACACGTATTAGAACTAATGGAAGAGCGGCCTAAGGAGGATTAAAAATGAAGATAAGAAGCATGTTTGAAAAGGTAGATGATGTCATCGCATCCGTTGCTCTAAGTTTAATCATCGTTATTATTGCTTCTAATGTCTTCTTTCGTTTTGTATTATCTCAACCGTTAACCTGGAGCGAAGAGATTTCACTTGCGTTGTTCGTGTGGCTCACGTTTATCGGCATCAGTGCAGTCATGAAGCGAAATGAACATGTAGGCATTGATTATTTTATTAGAAAGTTGCCAAAGAAATGGTTTCACTTTATTCAGTGGATTCGTTGGTTTGTTCTTACTTTAGTGACGTCTGTAGTGTTTATCTATTGGGGATTTTTACTAATGATTAATACGCATTGGAAAGTAACGCCTGTACTCGGCATTGATTTTAAGTTCATTTATGTAGCCATTCCATTAGGTGGTGTGCTCGCGCTGTATCACCTATTCAAGGTCGCTATAAAACGTGATAAATCTTGGTTTGTGCAAGAGGAAGGGGCTGTCCAAGATGACGATTCTTCTCATCGTTAGTCTCATTCTTTTGTTGATTGTATTAAATGTACCCGTAGCGTATGCGATGCTCGGAGGTTCACTACTTTACTTTTTAACGAACGACAGTTTTATGAATGAAACATTAACCAACGAATGATTAGTGGGGTTGAGTCATTTCCATTGCTAGGTATTGTGTTCTTTATTACCGCGGGCGTCCTTATGAATTATACAGGCATCACACGCCGAATGTTAACCTTTGCAAAACTTGTTACGGGCCATCTTACTGGTGGACTCGCGAAAGTCAACGTCACTATGAGTGTATTAACTGGTGGCTTATCTGGATCCAATGTTGCTGACGCTGCTATGCAATCCAAAATCCTCGTTCCTGAAATGGTGAAAAAGGGTTATGCCCCAGGATTTTCTGCAGCATTAACAGCGACAAGTTCATTAATTACTCCGATTTTACCACCAGGAATTGCCTTAATCCTGTATGGATATGTTGGTAATGTCTCAATTGGTGATTTGTTTATTGCGGGGATTATTCCAGGATTATTACTCGCAGTCTTTCTATTAATTTATGTACACTTTGCTGCAAAAAAAAGCGTGGGTTTGAGCAAGTAAAGGAAGAGCGACCAAAGGGTACAGATGTACTAGTTGCTTCTAAAGATGCACTGCTCGCTTTGCTTTTGCCAATTATAATTATTGGCGGTATTCGTTTAGGCGCTTTCAGTCCAACTGAGGCGGGAGCAATAGCTGTTGTGTACGCATTAATTATAGGCTTTTTTATATATCGTGAAATGACCTTCAAAGATTTATGGCTCGCGTTAAAAGAATCGATACAAATCATTGCTACAGTCATGATTATTATCGCTGCAGGGACCGCATTCGGCTGGATTTTGACGTTAGAACAAGTGCCTCAAGCGCTAACATCAACCATTACTGGACTAATTAATCACCCGATTTTGTTTTTACTTATTATCTTTGTCTTTTTACTTATAGTAGGGATGTTCATTGAAGGAAACGTAATGCTCATCATCTTAACGCCAATTTTTATACCGATGCTTGAGACGTATGGAATTGACCCTGTTCATTTCGGAATATTCTTTATCCTTTGTTTGAGTATTGGTACGATTACGCCTCCAATTGGAACCATCATGTTTACAACAGCAGCGATTACGAAAGTGAAAATTGAAGTGTTTATTAAGGAAGTAATCCCGTTTTGTCCTACTCATAGTTCTAACACTCGTTATCATTTTTATCCCAGCAATTTCACTATGGTTGCCAGAATTACTTTCTTAAATTTAAAAAAGGAGTGATAAAAAATGAGAATTATACGTTTTAGGGATAGAGAGATCGTTCATGTAGCCGTTGTAGATGGTGAAGCGATTAAAATCGCACCCTATGATACGGTGCGTCAGTTGTTAGACATGAGTGGCGGTTCATCTGCTTGGATTCGTAATAAAATGCGAAGTTGGGAAGAGGTTCATGTTGCACTTGATCAATTAAATTTACTCGTTCCGTTTGAGCTTTCAGAAGTTTGGGCAGCGGGTGTTACGTATCAACGCAGTCGTGAGGCGCGTAACTATGAAGCGACAGGTGAAGTAGGGAATCAGACAACATTTTACGATAAAGTGTACGACGCGAAGCGCCCAGAAATTTTCTTTAAGGCAACGCCACTTAGAACGGTTGGTCCTGGTGAAGCTGTCGCATTGCGAACAGACAGTACGTGGCAAATTCCAGAACCGGAGCTTGGACTCGTTATGAATCGCGAAGGTTCACTGATTGGCTATACGATTGGAAACGATATGAGTTGCCGTGACATAGAAGGAGAAAATCCACTGTATCTACCGCAAGCAAAAGTGTGGAAACGTTCATGTGCAATCGGACCAACCTTACTTCTAGCAGATAGCATTACTGATATTAGCGACTTTACTATTCATTGCCAAATCACACGCAATAGCAACGTATTATTCAATGATTCCGCAAGTCTTAAACAATTAAAACGAACACCTGAAGAACTGATTTCTTACCTATTACAAGACAATGAAATTGAAGATTTTACTGTTCTTTTAACGGGGACATGTGTCGTTCCGGATAATGATTTCACACTTCAAGAAGAGGATCAAATTGACATTGAAATTACGAACATTGGAACGTTATCAAACAAGGTAAATAGCCATCAACGAACAAACAAGGAGCTGGTTTGAGATGACACAAATGAAAACGAGAACAACGTTCCAAAGTATAAACCCTGCGAGACCAACTGAAGTTGTTGGGCACGTAGAAGACCAATCATTGGAAGAAATTGCGGAAATTGTTGCACGTGCAAAGCGCGCTCAACTTAGATGGTCCAAGTTGCCTTCACCAGAGCGGGGAATGTATTTGCATCGAGCGGCTGATCAACTGCAACTCCAATTAGAAGATATTTCCATTACGATGACAAAAGAAATGGGGAAAACGTTAGCAGAAGCAAAAGGTGAAACTGCACGTGGTGTCGCAATTTTACGCTACTTTGCTGGTGAAGGAATGCGAGAGATCGGTCAGGTGATTCCGTCAACCGATGCGGATGCAGTAATGTATACGACCCGTTGTCCACTCGGTGTGATCGGAGCAATCACACCTTGGAACTTCCCAGTTGCTATCCCACTTTGGAAGATCGCTCCTGCACTTGCCTATGGAAATACAGTGATCTTAAAACCAGCCGAAGAGACCTCTGTTACTGCACAAAAAGTCATCGCTTGTTTTCAAGAGGCGCAATTTCCAGAAGGTGTCGTAAACCTTGCAACTGGCCAAGGATCAGAAATTGGGAAAGCACTTGTCGAACATCCTCATGTTTCTGCCATTACATTTACAGGCTCGAATCTAGTCGGAAAACAGATCGGTCACTCAGCACTTGAGCGTGGTGCAAAATACCAGCTTGAGATGGGCGGCAAGAACCCTGTGATCGTAACGAAGAATGCAGATTTGGATGTTGCTGTTGAAGCAACCATTAGCGGTGGCCTCAAATCAACCGGTCAAAAATGTACAGCGACAAGTCGCGTTATTGTGGAAGAAGATGTGTATGATGATTTCAAAGAAAAGCTTCTTAATGCAGTAGAAAAGATAACCGTAGGCGATGGCTTAAAAGCAAATACATGGATGGGACCACTTGCAACGAAAGCGCAATTTCAAAACGTACTAGAAGCAATCGATAAAGGAAAAAAAGAAGGTGCCACATTACTTACAGGTGGAAACCGAGTTTCTTCATTAGATGGTTATTTTGTTGAACCGACCGTTTTTGAAACTGTCGATCATTCGATGTCGCTTGCTCAAGAGGAGATTTTTGGACCTGTTTTAGCACTCTTTCGCGTAGCTGGTATAAAAGAGGCAATTGAGCTCGCAAATGATTCAATTTATGGGTTAAGTGCTTCCATTTTTACGACAAACATCCAAGAAATGTTAACGTTCACAAGCGATATGCAAGCGGGATTAATTCGAGTCAACGCTGAAAGCGCTGGCGTTGAGCTACAAGCCCCGTTTGGAGGCATGAAAAACTCGAGTTCACATTCGAGGGAACAAGGTCGTGCTGCGATTGAATTTTTTACATCTGTGAAAACGGTTTTCGTGAAAGGGTGAAGACGATGCGGACACACGTCATAATGAGACCCATTGATAACGTCGCTACAGCGATTACTACGTTAAATGCTTCTGACACTGTTTTAGTTGATGGTTTCGATGATGTCACGATTCTTTCTGTAGATGGTATTGAATTTGGACATAAGTTTGCGATCGTCGAAATTAAAGAAGGTACAGATATTATAAAGTACGGAGAAATTATCGGAGTCGCTTCATGTGACATTCAAGCAGGTGAGCATGTGCATGTTCATAACGTTGATGGAAAACGAGGAAGGGGAGATGTAAACGATGGATTACAAACTAAGCGGATACAAAAGAACTGATGGGACAGTTGGAATACGCAATCACGTATTGATTTTGCCTACGATTGTATGCGCCACTCAAGCGGCAATGAATGTGACAAAACTCGTAGATGGTACAGTATCTGTTGTCCACCAACACGGGTGTGCGCAAGTAGGGGTAGACTATGAACAAACGTTTCGAACGTATGTAGGTATGGGGCTGAACCCGAACGTGTATGGTGTTGTTGTGATGGGGCTTGGCTGTGAAACACATCAAGGACGAAGCGTAGCCGAGGAGATTGCAAAACGAACAGACAAACCGGTTGAACTCGTGTCGATTCAAGATCATAGTGGAACGTTACAAGCAACTGCTGAAGCGGCAAAGATCGCCACACGAATGGTTCAAGATGCATCCATGATTGAGCGAGAGCCCATTCGTTTTTCTGATTTAATTGTCGGAACAGAGTGTGGAGGCTCTGATGCATGTTCCGGACTTTCTGCTAATCCAGCAGTTGGGTATGTGAGTGATCGAATTGCACAAAGTGGAGGAACGTCGATCTTAGCAGAAACGACGGAGTTAATTGGTGCCGAGCATTTACTTGCTGAACGTGCAAAAGATGATCATGTCGCAAAACGCGTATATGAAGTCATTGAAGCAATGGAAAACCGAGCATTCAGTATGGGTGTTGATATTCGTACAGGTAACCCGAGTCCTGGTAATCGAAAAGGAGGACTCACAACTCTGGAAGAAAAGTCACTCGGAGCAGCTGCAAAAGCGGGGTCTTCTCGTCTTAATGAGTTGGTGAGTTACGCAGAACGTCCATCTGAGAAAGGTTTAGTTTGGATGGATACACCTGGGCATGATATAGAACAACTTACTGGCATGACGGCAGGAGGAGCGCAACTTGTATTATTTACAAGTGGTAGAGGCACACCTACGGGCTCGCCAATTGCACCGGTGATCAAAATTTCTACAAATTCATCCATGTTTGAAACGATGAATGATAACATGGATGTGAATACAGGAACGATCATTGAAGGCAAAGAAACAATCGAAGAAGCGGGTGAGAGGCTGATGCAAGAAATTGCAACCGTTGCATCAGGAAAACGTACGAAAGCGGAGATCTTCAAGCAACATGATTTTGGAATTTGGCGTATCGGTCCGACTTTTTAATCGTAAATGAAATGAGCATCTCCTTTAAGAAGGGATGCTCATTTCTTCGTTAACGTTGCGTAGCAAGCGACCGGCTAATCGGTACGAATAATCCAGTAAATGTGATGAAAGCAAAGAGTAGAAAGCTCGTCGCATACGACGATTGAACAATCAATTCGCCTGCAACTGCGGAACCGATGGATTGCCCGATTCCAAGAGAGAGAAATGCAAGACTTACACCAACCGCAGCTACTGAAAAAAAGCCGCGTAGACCAGACAACTAAAATGCCGGTAATTAAAATGTACGTAATGCCAAAACCAATGGCTGAACTATAGATCGCAAGCGTTGACGGTAATGCTAAGATCGCGATTGAAAGTGACAATATTAGAACCGTGAGTCGGTAGATGAATGCAAGGCCGAGTTTTTCAATAAACATGCCTCCAACCCCACCAACGACTCCAAATGCGCCCATTGTGATCCAAAACAGTATACTCTCGTTATTTGTCATCTGATGATCGGCAATTAAGAAACTACGAGAAAAGGTCCAATAAATTGCTGTACCTAAGCCGATAATGATCGATGCGATGATTAAGTGTCTCGCTTTATTCAGCGTTGACCATTGAAATAATGACTGCGTTGAAGCTTTACTTGTAGTCGCTGTTCCAGGAATGCTCGATGTGTTCCAAAGTAGTACAGTGAAAGCAAGGATTGCAAACAGGAAAAACGCAAAACGCCACTGTTCTGTAAATAAAAGTGCAACCGGACCAGATAAGATTAGCCCGAAGCTCGTACCGCTATTAATCCATGTATTCGCGCGATCTTTTAATGCGCCAGTAAATGCCGTCGTCGCTACTTGGCTAAACGCAGGTGAAGCAAGGCCACTACCGACCCCTGCGACAAACGTACTCATGAGTAATACGTATATGTTATAGGAAAGCGCGATCCCTAGTAAACCAACCACTGCACTCATCCCTGCGAGTTGAATGACTCGTAGCTGTCCGAACTTCTTTATGAATGGTGAAGAGAATACGAGCGCGAGAGTATAGGAAACGTATGCTGCTGAACTCGCAATGCCCGCTTGACTTTCAGTAATTCCGATTGAAGACGTGATGTTTGGCAAAAACAAACCAAAGCTAAAACGAGCAAAGGCATAAACGACAGCAATCATCGCAATACCAGGTAAAATAATTTTCATTATGCAAACTCCTCTATATAGAACGATCATTCTATTTGGTGGGTGTAAAAAGAGTAAGTTAACGTAAAGAGTCGTTAACTTACTCTCCGATTGTAGTTGTTACCATTGATTGAAGTTGGGTTGCGACTTCATCGACATCTACGACTTCTGCTAAAGAAGTCGCACCTTCGAGTAATAGCACGAGGCGCATGGCGTCTTCATGATTGAAATTCTCTTTTTTGACAAAAGCAAGTAACGCTTCTTTATGAGCGACCACATACGTGTTAATTGGATGGGCTGGGTCCGAATACTCTTCTTTTGCTCGCAAAAACATGCAACCGTTCTGACGTGACGATTGCAACCATTCACTATGTGCTTGTGCTATGGAAAGTGCTTGATTGTCTGACGTTTTGACGTGAGAGCGTAATAAATCGAAGTAGCGTTCTTCACGTTGTTTTAACACTTCCAAAACGAGATCTTCTTTTGATTCAAAGTGATTGTACATCGTCATTAACGCAACATTTGCTTCTGTAACGATTCGCTTTAGACCAATCGCATGAATTCCGTAGTTATAAAACAATGACTCCGCGTGATCGACTAAGTCTTGTTTCTTCTTGCTCATCGTATCGCCTCCTAATAAATAGAACGATCATTATATTTTTAACATATGTCGTTATAAAACACAACCAGCAAGTAACGCTTGTTGCTTAAGAACGACTCTGTTTTATAGAAAGAGTGGTGAGGAGCGATTCGACATTTGATAATTGGTTTTATCGTATTGTTGTTCTTATCTGCATGTAGTGCGAACAATGAGAAAGAAATACCCGAAATTACTTCTGAGACGATCAGTACATTACCAGAAGAAATGCCAGAGGATTTTGATTTTTCATTGTGGTATGGCATTACGGGGGCGAATGAAATCAATACGTTTGAAGGGACGTATACGAAGGACCTTGCCGAAGGCGGAGACGTGACAACAGAGTTGCAATTAACGAACGAAGAAATGAAGATGATTTATAATCAAATGAGAAGCGTTGATGTGCTGAACACCGCTCGCTACGCCTGTAAAACGACATGTGTTGAGCCGTACGACGAGAATCATTTAACGATGACGGTAAATGGCGAAGTCATTGAAAGAGATTGGATTCATGCAATGTGTGGGGAACCAGAAGAACAACTGGCAGAATTTGTTGAAATGATCCACTTAGACATGATTGATCCAAAAAGCGAATATCAAGACTTACCCGAACCAACAGGCGGGTATGACTAAGTCAAAACCCTATCAAACTTTCACACAGTAAAGCAGTGGGGGACTGTCCCCACAAGGTTTATTGTGATAAAGTGAACCTAGATTATGATAATTAATAGTGAAGGGGTACGTGTTTGTGAATGCATTCGGGGTCATTGTTAGCGTATTGTTGCTCGTGTTTATCATAGCGAGTGGGTGGAAAAGTTTCAAAAGTAAGAAATCGTTTAGTGAGCAACAAGAACTCATTGAGAGAGCCCATCTATATCGGTACTTTCACATGAATGAAGCTGCAATGAATGAGTTGTTAAATGATAATCCAACCGCTCCAAAAGTCGTTATTGATGGTAAAACGTATTATCCATTAACGAAGTTTCAAAAATGGTACGCAACGAATACTAAGTAAACGATTATGAAAAATGGAGGTGATTCGTTGAAATCTATTCTAGTGTACTTTGTATGTATGGCTTTCATCATCCACGTCGTCATGGATTCTTTTAATGGCGCTTATTGGCTACATAGAGTCGTAAACCTTGGATTCTTATTTGTAATGGCTTCCTTTATTCATCTCATAGACACGGAGATTAAAGAGCGACGTAGCAATAGAAAAAGACCGCTTAGTGACGCATAAGCTTCTTATTAAATTAATTATTTAAAAAATTACAATTAACCAAAAATACATGATAAAATAACTATAGTGCTAGGAGGACCGAAAAAGGGGATGGTCTATGAACGTAAATGCTTTACATTTATTGGGGACTGTTAATTGTGAATTATCTAAGATCGTGAGTTGGCGGGCAATATCCGCTTTGCACTTCGTACAGCGAGTACGTTTCGTAAAGACCGCTTCCATTTCCACGATCTTGAGCATTTATTTGCTTTTGTTTATCGTCACGTCAATCAAGTAACCTATTTCGAACAGATCGTTGATGATATTATCACCCAAGTTGAAGACGGACATTTTGATAGTTATTATGTTTTGCGTAATGAATTGACGAATAGTCAAGAATGCCGAAAGGTAAAGTATTTCAGTTCGGAAGTCGTACGAAATCAAAACGAACAGGATGTGCATATTTATTTTCCTGCTCATTCTAAGCGGCAAGCCATTGGTTTTTAACGATTTTATCTTGAAACAATTCGTGGTGATCTCTTGAAAAAGAAAAAGGATTTCTGTCAGTATGTTTTTGTTAGAGGAAGCTTACTCGTAGTTTTCGGAAGTGTGATCATCTTTCAAAGTGGACGGTTTGGCACGTTTTTAGGTGATTATTGGTTACGATTTCAAGCGGGTGGTTCTGCCCCAAGCGCAGACTATGTCTTTGTGACGGAGAACTTTGTGCGTTCCATAGCGAATGTTGGCGTTGTTCTATTTACAATCGGTTTACTCTCATTGTTTGCCACACTCATCTTTCAAAAGTATCAAGCAGATGCGTGATCGTATAATAACTTGTATTAAAGGGTGTTCGAATGGAGATTTTATCAGAAGGAATGGAAATGGGATCCATACTATATTCATTGTTTGCATTTTTGATCGTAATTGCTCTCATTCTAGGAGTTATTGTGCTCATTGTTTTACTTATAAAAGCGCTGAAGAAAAGCTAAACCATTCCGGTTTAGCTTAACGCTTGCTCAATCGCCTCGTAACTCCAACGTTCCAAATGCTTTGCTCGCTCAAGATCGTTTGCAATGCCATCAACCGCTTTAATCTTACCTTTATAATAATAACCACCGTTTACGACATCATCTCGCAATGCGAGGGAAACACTCGTTCTTGCACCTTTTTCTGCGCTCAGGAAAAATGGACGTAACATCCGGTGAATCCCTTCACCAAATCCGCTGCTACGATCCACACCGAGAGAGGTACTAACTGCACCAGGGTGAACCGCCATAACGTTTATGTGGGAATGCTTCAGTCGCTCACTTAGTGCGTGAACGTACCAAAGGTTAGCTAATTTAGACCTGCCATAAGCTTTGGCGATCGAGAATTCTTCGGTTAAATTCACATTACTCTCATCGAAATCTCCCCATTTGTACGCCCCTGATGACAAGACAATTATTCGCCCGCGGTGACTACGTTGTATAAGTGGCAACAACTGCTCGGTTAAATAAAAGTGACCAAGATGATTGACGCCAAGCATTTTCTCGAATCCTTGTGCAGTTACTTCATTCTTTAATGTAACAACACCAGCATTGTTAATTAGGATATCAAGAGAATTAAATCTTTTCTTAAATTCTTCAACAAACTCATGAAGTTGTTTAAATCGTTCAAATCGCATTTTAGCACCGTAAAGTTGCCATAAGGAACGTGCGCTAGCAATTCTTGTTTTGCAATGTGGCCTCTTCGTTCATTTCGACACGCAAGTACAACGTTTGCTTCTTTTGACGCTAACGCTTTTGCTGTAGCTTTGCCGATGCCTGAATTGGCACCAGTGACAATGACTGTTTGACTTCGCATCATTCTCCTCCTTTTGTAATCACTAACGAACTATTCCCTTATTCGTCCATTCTCGAAACAACGGTTGCGATTTACGTGATGGCTACCTTATGATGAAAGAAGTAGCATTTTGGGAGGCATGAACTTCATGTTAGAAAAAGCAAGACAACTATTACATAGTTACTTCGGTTACGAAACGTTCCGACCTGGGCAAGAGAAGATTCTTACTCATGTGTTACAAGGTCAAGATGTTATGGGAATCATGCCTACAGGTGGCGGGAAATCCATTTGCTATCAGCTACCGTCATTGATGAATGACGGAATTACAATTGTTATTTCTCCATTAATTTCTCTTATGAAAGACCAAGTCGATGAACTCCAAGAAAATGGAATTCGCGCAACATATATTAACAGCACGCTTTCTCATGAAGAGACGAATGCAAGAATACAACGATTGTACGCAGGAGAGTATCGATTACTCTATGTGGCACCTGAACGTCTCCTTAGTTCAACATTCCAACAGATGATTCAATATACAAAAGTCGATGTGATTGCAGTGGACGAGGCCCATTGTCTTTCGCAATGGGGACATGATTTTAGACCGAGTTACTTAGACATTCCGACGTTTATTCATCGGTTTGAAGAGCGACCGGTAGTACTTGCTTTGACGGCGACGGCGACTCCTGAAGTGGCTGAAGACGTTTGTGAGTTACTGTCCATTCCATCAGAGCGCTTAATAAAAACGGGATTCGCTCGTGAGAATCTTATTTTTTCTGTTCTTAAAGGACAAGACACCGATCGATTTATCGTTGATTATATAAAGCAGAACAAAGAAGAGTCAGGAATTATTTATACTAGTACCCGCAAGGAAGCTGAACGCATTCAGAACATGCTACAAAAGAAATTCATCTCTGCTGGCATTTATCATGGTGGGATGTCGAGTGAAGAACGCGCGCGTCATCAAGAAGACTTCGTTTACGATGAAGTAAGTGTAATTGTCGCTACAAATGCCTTTGGTATGGGAATTAACAAAAGTAACGTCCGTTACATTATCCATGCGCAAATGCCAAGGACGATGGAAGCTTACTACCAAGAAGCTGGACGAGCAGGCCGAGATGGTGAGATGAGTGAGTGCATTTTATTGTTCTCCTCTCAAGACATTCAAGTACAACAATTCCTTCTTGAACAAACGCAATACAGTGAAGAACGTAAAAAAAGCAGAGTTTCAGAAATTGAGATCGATGGTTAATTACTGTCACACCGAGCAATGTCTCGAGCGTTATATTCTTGATTACTTTGGTGATGAACAGGCGACAGAATGTGGTCGCTGCTTGCATTGCAAAGACGATCGACAAGTCGTTGATGTGACTCGCGACGGACAAATGGTACTCTCTTGTGTGAGACGAATGAGAGAACGCTACGGGAAAACGGTCGTCGCCCAAGTGTTAACGGGGTCTGCAAATCAGAAAATCCGAGACTTTAAGCTGGATCGAATTACGACGTACGGAATTATGAAAGATAAGAAGCAAAAAGATGTGGTTGCGTTTATCGACTTTTTAATTGCCCATCGTTATTTATCAAGCGGGGATGGACAGTTTCCTGTCGTTGCATTAACGGATTTATCGGCTGCGGTTCTACGAGGTGAAGAAAAGATCCTTAAAAAAAGAAACGGTCCTTACAGAAAGAACCGTTTCAAATGATGATCCGTTGTTCCAGCAACTGCGCCAGATCCGTACGCAATTAGCGAAAGAACATGAAGTTGCGCCTTACATGGTCTTCTCAGACCAAACGTTACGAGAAATGAGTTCTCATAAGCCTGAAACGAAGCAACAAATGCTTCAAGTCAAAGGTGTCGGTGAACACAAGTACGACGTATATGGTGAAGCGTTCCTGCATGTACTACGTGCTGAAGCTAACGGTGGGAGTAATGAACAAACTCCGGTGCTTTAAACTCTTCTTGAACAAATTGCTCATAGTACTCTTTATAGATTGGATAAAGGTTTTGCAGTCGTTCTAGGTGCTTTGCGATGCCGATTTTTTCAAACCCAATGAGTGAAGGTGCTTGGTCCAAGTTCTTGCGACGGTAAAACAGCTCTTGATAATGAATATTTGTTGTCGGCACGCCGTCATCAATGAGTTGTTTTAGCCTTTGTTCGCGTTTGAAAATGATGTTCATGTATGCTTCGAGTTGCTCTTCGTATTCTTTTCTCGTAAAGACCCCTTTATGATGAAGGGTGATAAAATGCTCTGCATTGACTGCAAGCGTCTTCTCCGCCGATTCAAGCATTTCATCGATGTTAGAGTCGGCGTTGTTGTACCAAGGGCCAAATGACGTAAGGTCATAGTCCCCGACAACAATAACCCCTTCATCAGGAAAGTAAGGACAGCAAAAGCTCTCACAGTGACCTGGTGTGTGAATCATTTCTACTCGTGTACCAGATACGTTGAACGTTTCATCGTAAGGGTACACGTGCTTTTGACGGTCGATGATTTTTTTCAAACCGTTTTACATCAGGCGTTTCAATCATCGCTTCAATTCCTGAAGCCCCGTAGATCGCATAATTACCGCCCGTTTTCATTAATTCTTCAATTGATACCATTTTTTTTATGATCCAACCAGTTCACTTTTACATTCGCATCTTTAAAGTATGGAATGCCCCACGTATGGTCGATATGAAAGTGTGTAAGTAAAATGTCTTCCACTTCATACTGTTCATTTATGTATTGGAATGCTCGTTTTCCTGCTCCAGCATCGATAAGTGTTGCTCTCTTTTGATCATCGATCACTGCAACCGTCGTTGAAAAGGGCACTCGGCTGCCGTTTTCACCTGGTATGACTTCAATTGATCCAATTTTCAACGTATTGATTGTTCCATCTCCGGTGTCCCCCTATCTAATCTCTACATCTATTATACTGACGAATGGAAAGGGGATCCAATGAAGAATCCCCATTTGCTCACAATAATGTGCGAATTGCCCAAAGTTCTGGGAAAAAAATAATGGTCAATGACTCGTTTTAAGTAACTAACTCCAGACGATCCTCCCGTTCCTTGCTTAAAACCGATAATGCGTTCGACTGTCTTCATATGACGAAAACGCCACTGTTGGAACCAGTCTTCAATATCCACGAGTTTTTCTGCTAGCTCATACAACTCCCAATGTTCATCAACATTCTCATAGACGTTTTTCCAAGCAAGTTTCACACTTTCATTGGTTTCATACGGCTTTGTGAGATCCCGTTCAAGAACGTCTTGGTCAATCGAAAAGCCTGCCTTATGAAGCGCTGCAATCGACGCATCATAAATGCTCGGTGCAGACAACGCTTTTTGTAGTTGCTCATAAATCGCTTCGTCCTGCTTATAAATCTCTAAACTGTGCTTCGTTTTATACCCGAGTGCAAATTCAATTAAGCGGTATTGATAAGACTGGAAGCCTGACGCCTTCCCAAGCGAATCACGAAATTCAATGTATTCAGAAGGTGTAAGTGTCGCTAACACGTCCCAGCCTTGAATAATTTGTGATTGAATCTTTGAAACACGTGCGAGCATTTTAAATGCGGAAGATAACTCACCATTCGAGATTGCTGTCGTTGCGGCTTTTAGCTCATGAATAATCAACTTCATCCATAATTCACTGACTTGATGAATAACGATAAACAGCATCTCGTCATGGTGATTAGACAGACGTTGTTGACTCGATAAAATTGAATCGAGGGATAAATAATCACTATACGTCATGTTCTCTTTGAAGTCTGTATGAATGGACGATTCGTTTTCAAATGCCTTTGGATGTTTTTTAAAATTCATGCGTTTCCTCCTTGATTTCGTGATTATCATGCATTAACACTGCTCGCACAGGTGACCCATCGGCACCATGCAAGTGTAATGGTAATGCAGAAAGGAAATAGTTCCCCGCCTGAACATGATCCAACATAATGTTTTCTAAAATAAACATTCCATGCTTATGGATCTCATGATGAATTGCCATATCTTTGCTATCCAATGCATCGACGGAAGGGACATCAACGCCGATTAGCTTGACTCCTTGCTTTGAGAGCTTCTGAACGGCTTCTGTTGTTAGCGTTGCAACGGCAGTAGGGAAGTGTTCAGGATTGTTCGGTGTATTTGTTTTTAGTAACACTCGACGTGCATCGATGTTCTCAAAAGCAGAAGGGTGAATCGTTTTCTCGTTTGAAACGTCAATCACCACCGCATTGCCAATGAAAGGTTCAAGGGGAAGTTGATCGATTGTCATCCCTTCATGATCGACATGAAATGGGGCATCTACGTGCGTTCCGCTATGGAGACTCGTTTCGATTTTTCCGATATTAACGGAGCCGGTTTCTGCTTTCGTGTAGACCGTTTCATAACGAAACGGAGTGTCACCTGGCCAGTGGGCGAGTGTTTTGGAAAACGGTTGACTAATGTCGATAATTTTCAAGAAACGACCTCCCTCGTTGAGCTGAAGCGCTCATATTTACGCTCGCTCATAATTTCTTTTAACCGCTGCACGGTAATAAAAATATCTTCGTACGTATTATAAAGCGGTACCGGAGCAAGACGGATTCCATTTGGAGGACGTAAATCTGGAATGATTCCTTCAGCTTTTAATGCTTTTGCAATTCGTACGGCTTCTTCGTGCTCAAGATAAAGGTGGCCGCCTCGGGACTTTGCATTCCTTGGGTTACTTATCGAGAAGTGATCGTTCGCCAATTTATGATCAATCAAGTTCATAAAGTAATCGGTCATACGTAAAGATCGTTCTCGAAGAGATGCGATGCCTACTTCATTAAACATTTCAAGGCTAGCGATCAATGGAGCTGTACTTAAAATGTGTGGTGTTCCGATTTGAAAAGCGCCTGCATCTTCGGCAAAGACAGGTTCATGATTCATATCAAACTGCTTCGATTTATCCGATGCAAACCAGCCCGCAAGTCCAGGATTCGCTCCAAAATGCTTTTCATGAACGAACAATCCACCAGTACTTCCTGGGCCGGCATTCACATATTTGTAGTTACACCAAAAGGCAAAATCTACGCCCCAATCGTGAAGCTGATGCACAGTGGCACCGATCGAATGGCACAAATCAAATCCAATCAGGATTCCGCGTTCATGCGCAGCTTCAGTTAAAGCTTCCATATCAAGCACTTGACCACTTCGGTAGAGAACAGAAGGTAATACGATCAGCGCAATCTCATCGGTCATTGCTTGAATTAAGTTTTCTGTCGCCAGTGTCAGACCATCTTTAGAGTTTACTTGAACAAGGTGTGTTGAAGGATCAAGTCCTTTTAACTTTAGCTGACTTTGCAGTGCGTAAATGTCACTCGGGAAATTTAACTGATCCGCCAGAATTTTAGTACGATTGTTTTTAGGTTGAAAGAAACTCGCAACGAGTTGATGTAAATTTACCGTTGTTGAACCGGTAACAATAACTTCTTCAGGTTTTGCACCTACTAAAGGGGCGGTATCGCGACCGAGTTTCTCGCTTAAATAAAACCAAGGATGATCTCCAGATGTCCACCCATCAATTGCATAGGTTTTCCAACTTTCTAACAGTTCTAATACTTTTTGTTCAGCAGGACGAGAAAGCAGACCTAGAGAATTTCCGTCCATATATACTTTAGAATCATCAATATAGAACAAATCGCGTTTTGATGCGACAGAATCTTGATGATCGCGATTTTTCGCATCTTGTAACGTGAATGCTGTCATAACTACTTCATCCTTTCTTGATATTATTATCGTAGTATGATTTTAAACGGAATGCTAGGGAACATTGCAAAAAAACACCAGAACTTGAGAAGTAAAGAGTATCTTATCTAAGCTAAAGCCTTGTAAGTTAACGTGTTGACATCACTACAATTACGAGCAAAAGGTTTCTGTTCATAACATTAACGCATTATCTCGGTGATGTACCGAATTGGATACGTGTTAAATTACGGAATTAATTTCAGAAAATATTTAACATTTTGTAGAATGTTTTTTGGTCTTATGCGTATGATTAGATTAGGCGGTGTATATTTTTAGGGGGACGAGACCATGGCAAAGTTTTCTAAGTCAGAGATGATTTGTCTGTTGGCTGATTTGTGCGGCGTTCCAAAGAAATTTCTAGAAACTATGGATGACGAAGGGGTTCACAAGTTGTTTCATGAACGTCTGAATGTCCAGCGACCTTACACCATCGTTGAAAAACATAAGCAATCTTCCTGACGCTTCGAACTTCGAAGCGTCTTTTTCTATACGTAAAACGATAAATCGCTTAAAATGGAGCAAGGAATTCATGGAGTAAGGATGAAGTACTGTGATAAATGATCAGCACCATATGGTGAAAATAGAGTTCACCGAAGAACATGAGCAAGCGATGCGATTTACTAACCCTGTAGCAATCGTGTCAACAACAGAAGGTACTGAAGTTTTGACATGCCTACAAGAAATCGAAAACTGGACGACTAACGGCTATTATGCCGCTGGATATATAACCTATGAAGCCGGCGCTTACTTAAGTAAAGAACTGCCAATTAACGATTTTGTGCGTGACGAATCAGATCCATTAATTTGGTTTGGTATTTATGATGAACCGAAGTCAAGCTCACAGGCTGAAACAACAAACGAACCGTATCACGTCACGGGGTGGGAACAAGAAAACTCGCGCGAGGCGTATACGCAAGCCATCGCGAAGGTGAAAGATCATATTGCTCTAGGTGACACGTATCAAGTGAACTACACGATGCGGTTACGTAGTCGTTTTCTTGGTTCAGCTTATTCTTATTATGAAGTGCTAAAAACGAAACAGCGAGCACCTTACAGTGCGTACGTTCATGATGGTAAACGACAAATCCTCTCGTTATCTCCAGAGCTATTCTTCAAAAAAAGAGGGCACAAAACTAACGACTAAGCCGATGAAAGGAACAATTCGTCGGGGATTGACGAAAGACGAAGATGATCAATTAAAGCAACAGCTACACTCATCTGAAAAAGATCGAGCAGAAAATGTCATGATCGTAGATCTACTGCGAAATGATCTAGGTGAAATCGCAGAGATTGGCTCTGTTTCTGTTGATAAACTGTTTACAGTTGAACCGTATCCTACTGTATGGCAAATGACTTCTACAATTACTGCACAAACCGATGATCAAACAACGGCAACAAAAGTGTTACGATCTCTGTTTCCTTGTGGGTCGATTACTGGTGCTCCGAAGAAAGAAACGATGAAAATTATCGCTCAGTTAGAATCATCTACTCGCGGGATTTATTGCGGATCAATCGGTTACTTTTCTCCAACAGGTGATGCATGCTTTAACGTGGCGATTCGAACTGCGACCGTTAATGATGACCACATTACGTACGGAATTGGTGGCGGGGTGACGTGGGACTCAACGACAGCTGGTGAATATGAAGAAGCGTTGCTAAAAGCAAAAATTGTTACTGATCACCGTTCAAATGTGGAGCTTTTAGAAAGTATCGGTGTACGAAATGGGCAGACGAAGCATATGGATCTTCACATACGAAGGCTACATGATTCAGCAATGAAACTCGGTATAGCCTTCGATGAAAACAACATCCGCTACCAAATCACTAAAGAAATCGAAATACTGTCAGGTGAGTCGCTGTATAAGCTCCGAGTTGTGTTAGGCTCAGCACTCACAGTGACGTCGCAACGGATTGAACCGATGACACAACCACAATTGGTGCAGTTTGCCTCACATCCAGTCGACTCTACCAACCCATTTTTAAAAATAAAGACGACAGCGAGAGGGCTTTACGAGCAGCATAAAAATGAACATCCAGACGTGTTTGATGTGCTTCTTTTTAATGAAAGAGATGAGGTTACTGAATTTACTATCGGTAATCTGGTCATTGAACGTGATGGGATTTTGCTCACACCCCCAGTTGAATCAGGTCTTTTACCAGGAGTTTTTCGAGAGAATCTACTCTGTGAAGGCGCGATTACAGAGCAAATTCTAACGAAAGAAGATGTGAAACGTGCAGATCGCATTTGGTTGATTAACAGCGTGCGAGAATGGGTTCATGTACAATTTGCGGATTAAGATCAAACGTACGTTCTTATATGATATACTTTGCATGAAAGGGGGCGTCGTCAGATGTTTGATAAACCGAACCTCCAACAATTTATTCATGATTTAAGACAAAACGAGCACATTGCTCATTGGCATACACTTCCAGAACGAAAAGCACATTATGCTGCAATGCCCACATCCCTTGATCGACGCTTACGGGATGTGTTTGTTAAGCGTGGAATTGATCAGCTTTATACACACCAACGTTCCGCTTACGATAATGTGTTTCAAGGAGAGAACATTGTTACGGTAACACCAACTGCATCTGGTAAAACGCTCTGTTATAACTTGCCGGTCTTACAAACGATCGCACAAGAACCGGACGCAAGAGCGCTTTATTTATTTCCAACAAAAGCTTTAGCCCAAGACCAAAAAAGTGAACTGGCAGAATGGATTGAAGCATCAGGATTAGATGTAAATAGCTACACGTATGATGGGGATACTGCCCCTGCCATTCGGCAAAAAAATTCGACAAGCAGGCCACGTTGTCATGACAAATCCGGATATGTTGCATTCTTCAATTTTGCCTCATCATACGAAGTGGGTATCTCTGTTTGAAAAGCTACGATACATCGTCATCGACGAATTGCACATGTATCGCGGTGTGTTTGGTAGCCATGTTGCGAATGTGATTCGGCGATTAGTCCGCTTGGCTCGCTATTATGGAAGTGAACCACAGTTCATTTGCACATCTGCAACCATTCGTAACCCTAAAGAACTGGCAGAACAGTTAACGGAACAACCTTTTTCACTCATCAATAATAATGGAGCGCCTAGTGGGAAGAAGCATCTTGCTTTTTACAATCCTCCTGTTGTAAACCCATCATTAAATATTCGTCAAAGCGCGTCTAAAGAAGTGCGAACGATTGCTAGGCAAGTGCTTGAAGCGAATGCGCAATTGATCGTTTTTGCAAAGAGTCGCGTACGTGTTGAAGTGATCTACAGTGATTTGCAGTCAATGATGAACAAGGAGTATGGTCCAGCTTCAATTCGAGCATATCGAGGCGGCTATTTACCAAGTGAACGACGTGCCATTGAAAAAGGCTTACGAAGCGGAGAGGTGCGAGGGGTCATTAGTACAAATGCGCTTGAGCTAGGAATGGACATTGGCCAATTACAAGTGTGTGTATTAACAGGCTATCCAGGTTCCATCTCAAGTTTATGGCAACAAGCTGGACGAGCAGGGCGTAGACAAGATGAATCGCTCGTTATTTTAGTCGCTGGTTCTGCACCGATGGATCAATATGTGATGAACGACCCCGATTATGTACTTCGCAGTGAAGCAGAAGAAGCTCGAATTGAACCGAACAATGTGATGATCCTAATGGATCACGCGAAATGTGCAGCTTATGAATTGCCATTTAAAGTGACGGATACGTTTGGTGGCATCGATATCAATGACATAATGGGGTATCTCTCAGATCAACAAATCGTTCATTTGCGAAAAGACAAATGGTATTGGATGAGTCAAGCATTTCCTGCTCACAACATTAGCCTGCGTTCAGCATCGCAAGAAAACGTCGTAATTATTGACCAATCTGAGACCGCAAAGACGAGAGTAATTGGAGAAATGGACCGGTTTAGTGCGATGACGTTACTTCATGAAGAGGCGATTTACTTACATCAAGGGCAACAGTTTCAAGTCGAACAATTGGATTGGGAAGAGAAGAAAGCTTACGTTAAAGCTGTCGACGTGGAATATTTTACCGACGCGAACTTAAACGTGAAGTTGTTCGTCATTGAAGCAGACCAAACAGCGGATGAGAACAAGTATAGCGCTTCGTTTGGGGATGTGGCAGTCACAATAATGCCGTCAATCTTCAAAAAAAATGAAGTTGTCAACATATGAAAACATCGGATCAGGTCCAATTCATTTGCCTCAAGAAGAACTTCATACAGCTGGAATGTGGCTTGACTTTGAAGAGGAAGATCTATTAGTTTACGGACGTAATCGCTTTGAGAAAATGCTCGTTTCACTTAGTCATTTAATGCACCATATCGGTGCTGTTATGACGATGAGTGATCGCAATGACTTGCACACAGCTGTGCAAATTAAGGCTGACCACTCAGAGAAATCTGCCATCTTCTTATATGATCATTACCCTGGTGGAATTGGGCTTGCCGAAAAACTTTATGGTCGTAAAGTCGAACTGCTTGAGCGTTCACGGCAAATGATGGCGCAGTGTCCATGCGAAGATGGATGCCCTTCTTGTATCGGTGAAGGTTCAGAAGAAGGTTTAAAACAAGACGTGATGCGATGGGTACAATCGCTTTTAGGTCGGTGATCGAGATGGACTTTAAGAAAAAAACTAAAACGAATGCAGCCTCACCTTGAGACGCGTGAAGTAATGGATGCTCCGGTAAAAACGGAAGAAACAACCTCTGAGTTCACGCAAACAAAAGAATGGGAAGCATTCGACAGTAAAGTTGTTCATTTAAACGAAGGTATTGTCGTCCATCGAACGAGACGATACCAATTGAAGGATGTATTCAAACAACACGGTGCGTTACAACAAACATTCGATCAATGGCGTTTAAAAGGAGCGAATGCTCATCCGCTCGCTCCTAATGAAACGACTCGTCCGACGGATTTGTTGTTTTTCGATACGGAAACGACGGGGCTTAGCCACGGTGCTGGGAATATGATTTTTATGATTGGGACTGGAAGAATCGTCGATCAAGAAGTCATTGTTGATCAATATTTCTTGCCGGGACCAGAGCATGAACTCGCGTTTTACACGTACTTTTTACAACAAGTTCACAACCTTGATGCGCTCGTCACATATAATGGTAAAGCATTTGACTGGCCACAAGTGAAGACGAGGCATACTCTTTTGCGTGAACAATTGCCAAAACTTCCTGACTTTGGCCACTTTGATTTGTTGCATGCCGCAAGAAGGTTATTCAAACACGATTTAGAGTCTTGTCGTTTATCACAAGTCGAACAAGACATCTTGAAATTAGAGCGTACAGAAGATACACCTGGTTACCTCGCTCCAATGCTTTATCAAGATTATATGACGGAAAATGATCCCGATTATGTAAAAGGAGTATTCGAACACAACGAGCAAGACATTGTTTCGTTATTTCAACTGTACGTGGAATTATCTGATCGGGTGCTGTCAGGTGGGTTTTCAAACGGCGAGCGATATGAAGTTGCACGTTGGTGGAAGCATTTAGGTTATGTGGATGAGGCTATTCATGGATTTCGTGAAATGACGAATGAGACGAATGAGTTTTACCGTTTATCGCTGTTTGAACTCGCATCACTTCTAAAGAAAACTGGAAACGCTACAGAGAGTCACTCTTTATTTCTTCAGTTGCTTGAAAGTAATGAGGGCAACGTGCATACAGAGGCCGCAGAAGCCGTTGTGATTTACTATGAGCACGAGTTAAATAATTATCACAAAGCGCTTGCTCTTTGTGAACGTGTGATGCATGTGAACGTACTAAACGATCGTGAGCGAGAAAAGTGGATGCATCGTTCAGAGCGCTTAGTTCGGAAAATAGGAAATGCTGGCGACTAATTATTTCCCGGGGAAGCGCAAAATCCGCCATTTTCTTACGTTTCCGCTACGTAAATTCGACATGGATTTGCCCAATCCTACTAAAATAGGTACTTGCACGATATCGCTCGCCTCCTCTTTTACATATTGTAATAGTGAACTTACAATCAAGGAGGAGTTAACATGAGACATCATCACAAAGGGTGTGGCCATCACCACCATATGCAAAACCATGGCTGTAACGGAAATGGAAACCAACCAATCGTATTACCTGCGGTTGTTCACCCTTCAAAAAAACAGCACGTCATTTAGTGACCAAGAGTATATTATTCCAGAGGTACACCCTTCTCACCACACGCACGTGCACAAAGACGTATACAAGCACGTTCATAGCCATCCTCATACAACAGATAACGTATATGAGTGTGAAACAGAGCAATTCGACTGTGGACCTGGAAACGGTGCATTTGGCGGACAGATGATGAACAACAACGGTTTCGGCGGATACGGCGGTCACGGTGGTCATCATGGAAAGCACAGCAAAGGCTGCGGCCATCGCCCTTGGTAATGGCTAGCTGTCTGTAAGGACAACCATCTAGGCGAAAGTACCGACACATTAGTGTCGGTACTTTTTTAGGTAGATGGAGGTGATTCTCACGCTTGAAATTGACTTTTCCACAACGATCTGAAAAAAATATTGCTATACGATGGAAGAGATTACGAGTGTGAGGTGAAGCCGATGTCAGTAAATGCACAATTAGATGCAAAGAAGATTCTTGACAAAGAATTTAAGACGAGCATGAAAGGCTACAATAAAGAAGAGGTTGACCAGTTTCTCGATTTTGTTATTCAGGATTATGAATTGTTTCAAGAGCATGTGACAAAGCTTGAGAAGGAGATTGAGCAGCTTAAGAAGATGCAATCTACGCCACAAGTTCAACGTCAGCGTAGCGCTGCTCCACAGCAACCTGAACGTGCTCAAGCATCTGTAGAGACGCATTCAGCTACTCAGGTGGGTACGACCAATTACGATATCCTCAAAAGACTATCAAACCTTGAAAAAGAAGTGTTTGGGAAGAAGTTAAGTGAGTAACGGAGTCGTACACGTGTATGTTGATGCTGCTTGTGCTGGGGATCCCGGTGCTTGTGGCATTGGGGTTTTTTTGAAACATCCATCTGGAGAAGTAGAGCGAATTTCAAAACGAATTACTTCGACCCATATTCACGCAGCCGAATTTGTTGCGCTAAAAGAAGGAATTGCATTTGCCCACGCGAAAGGATATCGCGAGGGGCGTTTTTTTTACAGATTCCCAACTTGTGGACCAATCCGTGAATATTGGTAAGGTTCACAATGCAACCTATCGCCCGCTATTACATGACGTTTTATTAGAAAGTGCAGAGTTTGATTTGTTTTTTGTTAGCTGGGTAAGCTCGAGTAAGAATAAAGAAGCAGACCATCTTGCAAAACAAGGCATTCATAAACAAATTTAACACTTAACGTTGCAGAAAAGACTATTCCACGTTATAATACAGCTTGCGCATATGCTGGAACTCTTCGGGCAATCGCGCCGTTTCTTTAGAATCGGTGAGGAAAGTCCATGCTCACACAACCTTAACTGGATGTAGTGTTCGTGCTTGACGAAACAATAAGTCAAGGCAGCTTACTTGTAAGTTGACGGCGCTTGGAACACCTAAGTCAATGGATATGGTGAACCATCGTAACGTGCCACAGTGACGTAGCTTCTCGGAAACGAGAAGAGTGGAACGAGGTAAACCCCACGAGTGAGTAACCCAAAATATGGTAGGGGCACTTTTTCGGTGGAAACATACGAAAGAGGCGAATGTATCGCAGATAGATGATTGCCGTCGTCGTGTGAGGTCAATAGCCTTAGCACGTCGATACAGAACATGGCTTATAGAAGGTTTCCAGCCTCTAGAGGACCCCGTTTTCGGGGTTTTTTTACTTTATGCATGAAACTCAGTATAATCATAGACGAACTGACAAAAGAAAGTAGGGGTACGAATGAGTGAGACGTACACATTCATTGCAACCGCAACAATGGGACTTGAAAGCATTGTCGCAAAAGAAATTAAAGCATTAGGATATAAAACAACAGTTGAAACGGTAAGGTTATGTGGGACGGGCCAATTGAATCGATGATCGAGGCGAACCTATGGGTACGTACTTCCGACCGGATCAAGCTTGTCGTTGGCGAATTCGATGCATTTACCTTCGATGAACTGTTCGAGAAAACAAAAGCTCTTCCGTGGGAAGATTTTATTCCTGTATACGGGGAGTTCCCAGTAGATGGTCGTTCGGTGAAATCGACGTTATTTAGTATTTCAGATTGTCAACGGATTGTGAAGAAAGCCGTCGTTGAACGATTGAAAGAAACATACAATCAAGAATGGTTTAAAGAAGATGGGCCGAAATTCCAACTAGAAGTTGCCCTTTTAAAGGACAAAGCAACGCTTACAATTGATACATCAGGAGAAGGCTTCATAAGCGTGGCTATCGTCGATTACACAACCGTGCTCCACTAAAAGAAACGCTTGCTGCTGCACTGATTTCACTAACGAACTGGCGCTACGATGAGCCGTTTTTAGATCCATTCTGTGGTTCTGGCACGATTCCAATTGAAGCGGCCTTAATGGCTAAGAATATCGCTCCTGGCTTGTATCGTAACTTTGAATCTGAACAATGGTCTTGGATTGATGAAAGTCTTTGGACTGAAGCACGCGAGCGAGCAAAAGCAAAAATAGTGGATCGCGACATTCAAATTTACGGTTCAGATCATGACCGTGAGCTAATTGAGCTTTCAAGAGAGAATGCGAAACTTGCTCACGTACCAGAGATACAGTTTGAGCGAAATGCGGTACAAGACCTTAAAGCTCCAGCTGAGCGAGGCATTCTCGTTGCAAACCCACCATATGGTACGAGATTAGAAGACGAGAAGACAGTTAAGCGTATTTATAATCAACTCGGTGATGTCGTGCAAGATCACTTCCCATTCTGGTCGGTGTATGTAATCACTGCGAATGAACAATTTGAAGAAGCTTATGGCGAAAAGGCTACAAAGAAGCGTAAATTGTATAACGGGAACATTAAGACGGATTATTATCAGTTCTGGGCAAAGCGCAAATAGCATATTTCTCCTTAAAAGTGCGTATACTAACGATATGTTTTTTTAAGGAGGCATGGACGTGTTCAAAACTGAATACAACTATCTTGAGCTCAAACAAATACAATCGGCAATTACTTCTACAAAGGATTCACTCACTCAAGTAAGTTTGACGACTGAACAACAGGCAAACGTAAACAACGCAATGAGTGCGGCCCATGTCGTATATCAACGCGCTCATGATTACGTTTTCTATCGACGTAAAAACTGCTGAACGTTCAGCAGTTTTTCTTATGGCTTTTTTTTGGATGCAAGAGTGCCGCACGTCAACGTTTAGTATGATAAGATTTTAGAGAACTACTAAACATGGAATGATTTGATTACGAAAACGAAGTAAGGAGGAAGTAAAATCATGAGTTTCCAAAACCCTTCAAGAGAAGAGATTGGTAAGATTCTAACGAAAGCAAAGCGCATTGCGGTCGTCGGCTTGTCTGATGATCCTTACCGTACGTCTAATAGTGTGTCTCAAGCGATGCAAGATGCAGGCTACGAAATTATTCCTGTCAATCCAATGATTGATGAGGCATTAGGCGTTAAAGCCGTCTCTTCATTGTCTGAAGTCGAAGGTCCTATTGATATTGTAAATGTATTCCGACGTAGTGAGTTTGTTGTTGATTTAGCGAAAGAGGCTGCAAAAACGAACGCTAAAGTATTTTGGACTCAACTAAACGTTGTAAGCGGTGAAGGTGCAACAATTGCAGAAGATGCTGGTATGACCGTTATTATGGATCGATGCATTAAAGTAGAGCACAGCATCACCACATAGAAAAGCCCCCTTCTATGAAAGAAGGGGGTAATTTTACATTATTCCGCTAAAGGTCTTGGATCTTCTAAGTAGCTTAAGATTCCTTCAGCAGCTCGGTAAGAAAGTGCGCCTACTGTAGGCGTTGGGTTGTACCCACTGTTGTGCGGGAACGCCGAAGCACCAACGACAAACAAGTTTTCACAATCCCACATTTGTAAATAGTTGTTTACCGCAGACGTCTCAGAATCTGCTCCCATAATTACTCCGCCTGTGTTGTGTGTGGTTTGATAAGGCATAATGTTATAGTCGCCAATATCAGGATTCGAGACAACTTCATTGGCTCCCATCTCTTCAAGAATCTCTGTAAGTCTTGCAGATTGATGGGCTGCTAAGTTACGGTCTTGTTCTGTAAAGTTGTAGGTCATACGTAGAAGCGGATCGCCATGAGAATCAGTATAAGTTGGGTCTAAATCTAGGTAGTTATACCGATAAGGCAGGCTTGCTCCTTGAGAACCTAGAGACAATGTACGATAGAAGTAATGAGCAGACGCTTCTTTAAACTCTTTCCCCCATGTCGGTGTACCTGGCGGGACAGGGTTTGTTGCGATCGGTCGAATCCCTGTCTGTGTAAGCTGAATTGTACCGCCATGTAAGAAATCGAGATCACTATGATCGAAGTTATCAGCGTTGTAATCATCGACTTGCCCACCGAGGGCTCCGGCACCTGCGTATAAGTTGAATTGCTCATCGAAAAACCCTTGAGCACTTGCCATTACTTGATAGCAATAGTTCTTCCCAATGACACCAGTTTCATTTTCTGGGTCGTAAGGCTCGCCGATTCCAGATTGCAGCAATAAACGTGTGTTGTTCATCACATAAGACGTTAAAATCACAATATCTGCTGGTTGGAAATAATCTTCACCCGTTCTCGTGTCAGTGAAGTACACGCCATCGGTCTGATTACCATCATACGCGATTTCACGGACGTTTGAATGGGTACGAATTTCAAAGTTTCCAGTTTCAAGTGCTGTTGGAATAACTGTAATTAACGGGTCAGACTTTGCTTGGTAATCACAGCCGAAACGTTCACAAAATGAGCAGTACATACACTGGTTAATCGTTTTCCCGTCTGGGTTTGTGTACGTTTCTGACAGGTTTGCAGACGCACTAATGTAAGGATGTAATCCGAGGCTCTCTGCAGCCTCTGCAAACATGTTCATCGATCTCGTTTGTTTCATCGGCGGCGTCGGGAATTCGGTAGATCTTGGAGCCGTCATTTCATTGTCTTCACCAGATGTACCGATCGTTTCATCAAATTTCGCGAAATACTCTTCCATATCGTCATAAGAGATGCCCCAGTCTTGTAACGGCATATCATCTGGAATTCGATCTTCTCCGTATTGATCAATCGTCTGAGTGCGGATTTCAAAGTCATAAGGGTAAAACCTTGGACATTGACCATTCCAGTGAATACCGGCGCCCCCAACGTCTGTACCGAGTAAGAACGAGCCCATCTGACGCATTGGAAGCGCAAGCATGTCTTGATCATTTCGAAACGTTAGTGTCTCTTTGGATAAGTCTTGCATTAATTCGTAGCGAATCGCATAACGCAATTCATCTTTTTGCATGATAAAGTCGTTAATTTTACGTTCGCTACCTCGTTCTAAACCAATACACTCGTAACCTGCTTTTGCAAGTCAGAAGCAATGATACCGCCAGACCAACCGACGCCAACAATTGCAACTTGTTTTCTTGGTAATTCTGTTGCCATAGTTACGTAACCTCCAAAACTTTTAATTAACGTAAACCAAACGATTTACGTATGGTGTGCATGTAAGCTAATTGGCTCCATTTCAATAAATTCATCTGCTTCGATCACATCAAAGAAGGCCATTTGTCCACCAGGGTATTTCTTAATGCGCCAACCGTCCATATTTAAGTTACCGCCGTAGACAGGGTCTGAATAAACACCTTCTAAAGTCGCCTGACGTAGCATCGTGAAGAATGCATCTGAAGCTACACCAGTCATGTCAACCTCAGCATTTTGAAAAGCACCTAAAATCTCATCTTGTTGTTCGCCATCAAGATCAAAGAAGGCTTCGCCATGCTCATCCTGTGCGATCTCTTGGATCTTAGATACTCCGTAGAGGAATACTTCACGTCGACGCATCCCGGTTTGTGGGCCTTGCGTTGGTGCGCCTTCATGGAAAGGACCTTCCATGTATTCTCGTGAATTAAAGCCATACTCACCGGCAAGCTGCTTATCAATAAAGAAAGGAACAGCGAGTGCGACGGCTCCAGGACCTGTATCATCCTCTGGGAAGATACGTTCTACGGCTGCACTAAGTACACGGAAATCTTCTTGACGCTTAAAAAAACATTCTTGCTTTTGTTAATTGCTCACCGCCTGCTTGATCGGTTTGTTCTCCTTCGGTGTCTGTTGCAGGTGAAGTCTCGTCTGTGAATGAATTCGTTAGTAGACTACCTAAAATCCCCCCACCAACAACACCACCGACGACGAGTCCACTGTTTTTAAGAAAGTCTCGTCGTGTCATGCCAGATTGGTTATTTTCTTCTGCCATAATGGGTTCACTCCTTTTAACCGTCATTACGATTGTTTCTTGCGCATTTTACTTTTGCCCATATTTGGTTAAAATTACTCAAAAAAAGAAAAAAAGTTACGTATTCTTCTTTGAATTTGGCGAGCCTTATATGGAGAAATTGGGAATCACATGCAAATATAGCTTGAAAACATACGTTCTTAACCTGTATTGTATAAAGAGAACAAATCGGCAAAGACCGAGATAGAGATGCCTATACAGTAGGCTTTTTGTTTCTGTTTAGGAAAGGGGTCACTTAGATACGTGAGTCAAGATAAAGATCAAACACTTGAATATAATGATGATGCGATTCAAGTACTTGAAGGACTTGAAGCTGTCCGTAAGCGACCTGGGATGTACATCGGGAGTACGGATACGAGAGGATTGCATCACCTTGTTTATGAAATTGTAGATAATGCTGTCGATGAAGCGATGGCGGGTTTTGGTAATCATATTAAAGTGATCATTCATAAAGACGATAGTATTTCGGTAGAGGATGAAGGACGCGGGATGCCTGTTGGGACGCACCGAACAGGTCGACCGACGCCAGAAGTGATTATGACGGTTCTTCATGCAGGTGGTAAGTTCGGACAAGGCGGATATAAGACGAGTGGAGGTTTACACGGAGTAGGTGCTTCGGTTGTAAACGCATTGTCGTCTTCACTTGAGCTTACAATCCATCGTGATGGCCATAAATATCGCCAACGATTCGAACGTGGTGGCGTTCCCGTTACGACGCTTGAAAAGCTTGGCAATACGAGAAAGTCTGGAACGATCGTTCACTTCAAGCCAGATGATACGATGTTCCAAACGACAAACTATCAGTATGAATCGCTTTCAGAACGGTTGAGAGAAAGTGCATTCCTTCTTGGTGGAACGTCCATTACGCTCATTGATGAGCGCAAAGGCAAAGAGAAAAGCGAGACGTATCAATACGAAACCGGAATTGATGCGTTTGTTGAATACTTGAACGAAGATAAAGAGGCGCTTCACAACGTTGCTTCTTTTGACGGTGTTCATCAAGACATCCATGTGAATTTTGCTTTTCAGTTTAACGATGGCTATACAGAAAACATCTTGTCATTCGTTAACCATGTTCGCACGAGAGACGGCGGAACTCATGAATTTGGAATGAAGTCTGCGTTTACGAGAGCAGTTAATGAGCATGCACGAAAGCTACAGCTTCTAAAGCAAAAGGATAAGAACCTTGATGGCAATGATATCCGAGAGGGATTAACTGCAGTTCTGTCTATTCATATACCTGAATCATTACTTCAATTCGAAGGTCAAACGAAGAGTAAACTCGGTACGCCAGAAGCACGTCAAAGTGTCGATAACCTTCTTTCTGAGAAGCTCGTATACTTTTTTTGAAGAAAACCCTAAGTTAAGCACGCAATTAATTAAAAAAAGCGATAAAAGCTCAAGAAGTACGTGAAGCTGCCCGTAAAGCAAGAGAAGAAGCGCGAAGTGGTAAGAAAAACAGCCGTAAAGATGCGCTTTTAAGCGGTAAGCTCACCCCAGCTCAATCGAGAAACCCGAAGCGCAATGAATTGTATCTTGTTGAAGGGGACTCTGCAGGTGGTTCTGCAAAGCAAGGTCGAGATCGCAAATTCCAAGCAGTCTTGCCCCTCCGAGGGAAAGTCATTAACACTGAACGTGCAAAGCTTGATGACATTATGAAGAACGAAGAAATTCGCACGATTATTTATAGCATTGGTGCTGGTGCTGGGACGGACTTCTCTGTGGAAGACTGCAATTACGATAAAGTGGTCATTATGACAGATGCTGATACTGATGGTGCTCACATTCAAGTCTTGTTACTAACGTTTTTCTATCGTTACATGCGTCCGCTCATTGAGGCAGGAAAAGTATTTATTGCACTGCCACCACTTTACAAAGTCGAAAGAGGCACAGGTAAAGGAAGAAGCTTGAATATGCTTGGGATGAGTCCGAATTAAAAAGAGCCATTGAAAAGGTTGGAAAAGGTTACACGATCCAGCGTTACAAAGGTCTTGGTGAAATGAACGCTTCCCAATTGTGGGAAACGACGATGAACCTGAGACACGTACGCTCGTACGCGTTCGAGTTGAAGACATTGCTAGGCTGATAAGCGTGTGGCTACGTTAATGGGTGACAAAGTCGAGCCGCGTAGAAAATGGATTGAATCACATGTCGCCTTTGGCTTAGATGAGGAAACGAACATCTTAGACAACGAAATGCTCGTTGCAGAGGAGGACGACACCCGTGCAAGAAGCTGAAAAGTATTTGGATTTACCACTTGAAGAAGTGATTGGAGATCGCTTCGGACGGTATAGTAAGTACATTATTCAAGAACGAGCGCTACCGGATGCTCGGGATGGCTTAAAGCCAGTACAACGACGGATTCTTTACGCAATGCTCCGAGATAATAACTTGTCTGATAAACCGTTCCGTAAATCCGCAAAAACAGTCGGAAATGTAATCGGTAATTATCATCCTCACGGTGACTCTTCTGTCTATGAAGCACTCGTTCGGATGAGTCAATCGTGGAAGATCCGTAAAAACCTCGTCGAAATGCACGGCAACAACGGTTCCATTGACGGAGATCCCCCTGCTGCGATGCGTTATACCGAAGCACGTCTCTCTGCGCTTGCAGAAGTGATGTTACAAGACATCAAAAAAAATACAGTCGAGTATATCCCGAACTTTGATGACACAGAAGAAGAGCCAGTCGTTTTACCTGGCTACTTTCCTAACTTACTCGTCAACGGGTCGACAGGGATCTCTGCGGGTTATGCAACAGACATCCCTCCTCATCATTTAGGGGAGATCATCGATGGTGCGATTTTATTACTTGATCGGCCGAATTCCGATGTGAAAGACTTGATGAATGTGATTCAAGGTCCAGATTTTCCTGGTGGAGGGACCATTCAAGGATATGAAGGATTAAAGAAGGCTTATGAGACGGGGAAAGGAAGGATCGTTCTCCGTGGAAAAGCCGAATTTGAAACACTTCGAGGCGGGAAAGAACAAATCGTAATTACAGAGATTCCGTATGAGGTAATTAAAGCGAATCTCGTTAAGCGTATGGATGAAATTCGCTTTGATAAAAAAATCGACGGGATTGCCGAAGTTCGTGATGAAACGGATCGTACGGGGCTAAGAATTGTTGTCGAGTTAAAGAAAGAAGCCGATGCGAAAAGCATCCTGCATTATTTGTATAAGAATACCGACCTACAAGTGAATTACAACTTTAATATGGTCGCTATTTCTGATAAGGCACCAAAGCTTCTCGGATTAAAGTCACTCTTAAATGCGTATCTCGATCACCAAAAAACGGTCACAACGAATCGAAGCCGTCATGATTTAGATCAAGCTTTAAAGCGTAAGCATATTGTTGAAGGGCTTATTAAAGCGATTAGCGTGCTTGATGAGCTCATTCAATTAATCCGAGAATCTAACGACAAACAAGATGCAAAGAACAATATTATGCAACGCTTTGGATTTACGGAAATGCAAGCAGAAGCGATTGTTACGTTGCAACTTTATCGATTGACAAACACAGATATCCAAACGCTAGAACGTGAAGGTAGTGAATTGGATGAAACGATTAATTCGCTGAATGAAGTGTTAAACAATCCGAAAAAGCTCGTCCAAACGATCAAAAAAAGAACTAAAACAAGTCAAGAAGACGTTTGCAGATGAAAGACGAACGAACGTTGAACGAGATGTTGAAGAACTCAAAATCGACATGCAGACGATGATTCCTCAAGAAGATGTCATCGTCACCGTAAGCCGAGAAGGCTACGTGAAACGGACGAGCGTTCGATCGTTTACAGCTTCGAATGATGAGCGTCCTGGCATGAAAGAAACGGACGACTTAACATTCTTTAAAGAAATGAATACGACAGAGACAATTCTAATCTTTACTGAAAAAGGTCAGTACCTTTATGTGCCGATTCATCAACTACCTGATATTCGTTGGAAAGACAATGGTCAACACGTTGCGAACCTTGTACCTATTTCACCCGATGATCGTGTGGTAAGCGTTGTTCCTGTTGAACAATTTCATGAAGATCAGTTTCTCGTTTTTATTACGAAGAACGGCATGATTAAGCGAACACCACTTAGTGAATATCAAGCACAACGTTTTAACCGGGCACTCGTTGCTTTGAAATTAAAGACAGATGACCTCGTGCGCTCTGTTGATGTAACGAATGGTAAAGAAGAAGTGATGATTGTAACTCGTCTCGGTTATGGCTTACGGTTTGATGAAGAAGAAGCGAATGTTGTTGGCCAACGAGCGGCAGGGGTAAAAGCAATCGCATTGAAAGACGATGATCTCGTTACGTCAGCATTTACGTTTGATCCGACCCAGGTGAAGACAATGCTCGTTACGACTCAGCGAGGAGCGATGAAGCAAGTAAAAGTGTCATTGTTTACGAAGAGTAGTCGAGCTAAGCGAGGGTCAACGATGGTTCGTGAACTTAAGCGAAGTCCGCATTTCGTCGTGCAAGCATGGCCCGTTACGACAGAAAGTAACGCTTTTGTTGCTCGTACTGAGAATGGTGACACTGAACACGTCGAAGGTGGATCAATTAAAGAGTATGATCGTTATCAAACAGGAAATTATGTCGTCGATACGGATACAAGTGGCATGATTGAAGATGTTTGGCCATATATTGATCATAGCCAAAAAAAATGAGGATAGTCGAATTGAGAAAGTCTCACAGAACGTGATGTGAGGCTTCTCATTCGTTATTGTAAAGAACGGAGAAAAAATATGAAAGCCGGTACGCATTTGGTCGGTGCCGTTGCATTAACGACCCTTTATGATCGATTCGTGCCTGTGTCATGGGGGGCGCCACCAGAGGGAATTGAATCGTTTGTTATGCTTGGTGCCGCGTTAATCGGGGGACTTTTGCCAGACATTTGTCACCCAAATTCTACAGCAGGCAAAAAAATATCATCTCTATCTGTCATGATAAGAGGTGTATTTGGTCATCGGACGTTCACACATAGTTTACTGTTTTTACTTATTGTCGGTGTCTTAACTGGACTCATCCCAGGTACATATGGCGTAGCATTCAAACCGGAATCATCATCGGTATGATTAGTCATTACGTATTAGATATGTTAACGTCTCGAGGGATTCGACTGTTTTATCCAATTCCGACGATGGTTCGGTTTCCGTGGCATACGAAAACGGGTTCGTTCTTAGGGGAAGGTAGTGTTTTGTTCGTTTGTATGCTATGGATTAGTTATTATAGCTTAGAATACGTAGGGGTAATTGGCTGAAAATTGTCGAAAAATGATTGTTGCAACGTGACTTTTGGCTTATAATAAACATCAATGTCTTGTTTAAGGGATGGGTGGCAATGATCCGACGTTTAACAATCGCTTTATCGCTTCTGCTTTGTGTGTCATTGTTTATGAGTAATGACGTAACAGCAACGTCTAAGGGACTTGGCAATAAATATGTCTCAGCATATGAGAAATCAACAATTTCTAAAATCCCAACGACTGAACTTGACGAAGTTCAAGCAGAGGCTGCGATCGTTGTCGATGTGAATACAGGTCAATTGTTATGGCAAAAGAATGCTAGAGAACCGTTAGCACCAGCGAGTATGTCAAAGATCATGACGATGTATCTCGTTTTAGAAGCGATTGAAGACGGAGAAGTTAATCGTGACGATGTTGTAACGATTAGTGAAGAGGCTGCAGAGACGGGTGGAAGTACGATGTTTTTGCAAGAGGGCGCAGAATGGACCGTGAAGGATCTATTTGTCTCAATGGCCTTAGCTTCTGCGAATGATGCTTCGGTTGCTTTGGCAGAACACCTTGCATCTGATGAGAAGAGTTTCGTGAAGAAAATGAATGAAAAAGCAGTTGAATTTGGTCTTTCAAGTCATGCGAACTTTGTGAATAGTCACGGATTACCACAACCGAAAACGAGAGAAGAATCTACGTTAACTGCATATGACACGGCACTGATCGGCTATCACCTCATTCAAGATTATCCCGAAGTGATTGAGTTAACTGAAAAACCTCAGTTTACGTTATCGTTTTCAAATCAACAATTTTACAATACGAACCAACTACTTGATCGACAAGTAGAGATTGAACAATTGAACGATTCGCTACAACAACTTGAGGATGAAGAAGAACGTCAAGAACTTGAAGACCAACTCCTTTTAATGGATGAAGGGTTACAAGGAATGGATGGACTGAAAACGGGTTACACGAACCGTGCAGGATATTCATTTATTGGAACTGCCGAACGAGGTGGTCAAAGATTATTATCTGTCGTAATGAAAACAGACTCGAATCGATCTCGTTTTCAAGCAACGGAGACGTTATTAGAAGCAGGTTTAATCATTATACTGCAGATCGAGTCGCTGCGGGCGACTGAAATCGTGCCAATTATTCAAGACAAGAGCCGAATCCATGTACACGACATGGATTCGGCTCTTTAGTTTGTCTCGTAAGATAAATTGACAATACACTATACGCAAAAAACGTATTGACTTCTCGTTTCGCATTCGATAGGTTTATATAAGAATATTCTGTTATATTACAGGGTTAAAGTTAGGAGAGATGTACTAATTTCATATCGAGTAAAGAAATAACGAAACATATATACGGGTAATAATCTTAATACTTAGTCAATGGAGAAAGCTGGGGGAATCGCAATGAAGAAGGTAAAAGGGGGAGTTGTAGGCTTATGCATTGCAGCGCTCGCATTAACTGGATGCATAACGAATACGACGTCAACAGGTGAAGAGATTCATGAATGGAATATGACAATTACGGTAGGGCCAGGCTCTACATGGTATGAAGGCGCTGTGAAATTTGCAGAAGATTTAGAGAGAGAGTCGGACGGTCGGATGCAAATAGAGATCTACACGAATGAACAGCTATCAGCGGGGAATCAAGAAGCAGGCGTTGAACAACTAATGGACGGTCTCAAAGACTTCTCGTATAACTCTAGTATTATTTATGCAGGGGTTGACCAACGGTTCGGTGTTTTAAGTGCGCCATTTTTAATCAATGATTATGACGATGCCCACCGAGTGTTAAATGGAGAGAGTGGACAACTCATTGAAGACATGCTGAGAGAACGGGGAGTTGAACCACTTGGATTTGGTGAGAGCGGTTTTCGTCAAATTACGAATGACACGCTGCCAATTCGTACACCTGAAGATCTTGATCATCTAAAATCCGTGTTCCGAATATGGGTGTGTTAACGAACCTCTTCCGAACACAAGGGGCGGACCCGATTACGATGCCGTTTTCTGAGGTGTATACAGCTCTGCAACAAGGAACCATCGATGGTCAAGAGAATCCAGTAGACGTGACGTATTCATCGGGTCTTGTCGAAGTACAACAATACATGACGATGTGGAATTACGTGTATGACGCGATCATTTTAGGGATGAATAAAGACTTGTATGATTCCTTACCGGAAGAAGATCAGGCGTTAATCCGAGAAGTTGCTGCTGAAGCGAATGACTATCAAATCCGAATTACTCGCGAAAAAGAAGCTGAGCAGCTTGAAGAATTAAAAGCGGCAGGATGGAGATCTACTATCCTACTGAAGAGGAAATAGAACAATTTAGAAACGACTCTCAACCTGTCTATGATCAATTTCGTGACATTTGGGGCGAAGATCATATGCAAACGTTTTTAGATGAAGCGATGGGAAGTGGGGGAGTCGAATGAAGTGGTTAACATATGTTGAATATGACTCGTCATTTTTGCGATGGCTGGAATGTCAATTATTACGTTTGGCAACGTATTGTCTCGTTATTTCTTTGATACGTCCTTTGCCTTTGCTGAAGAAATTACGATTAATTTGTTTGTACTTGCCACATTTGTCGGCGCATCAATTGCAATTAAAAGACAAGCTCACTTTCGTTTTCAATTTCTCTATGAAAAAATGAGACATTCATTTAAGAGAATGACATTACTTTTGACGAGCGCGCTCATGCTAACCTTTTTGTTACTGACGTTCCTATTTGGTTTAGAACTTGTGATCAATCAGTTTGAGCGTGGGCGTATGACACCAGCTCTAAACATTCCACAATGGTTATTTACTCTGTCAATTCCTGTCGGTTCACTGTTTTGTATGATTCGAACAGTAGAGAGTACCTTCCTTTCATGGAACGGTATGAAACGAAACGAATCGCATCAATGGTCAAACATCGAATCGAAGAGTAAGGAGTTGGAAGGGTAATGTTAACCGCACTTATGTTTGTTTTGTTTTTTATTTTAATATTTATTAATTTGCCTGTCGCATTTGCCCTCGGCATTGCAGCAGTTGTTGTACTTTTGCTCGATAGTGGGTGGAGTTCACTTGGACTCATTCCTAGCATTATGTACTCTTCGATTTCATCATTTACATTGCTTGCGATTCCTTTTTTTCGTGTTAGCAGGCGTCATTATGGGTTACTCAGGTATTTCTAAACGCTTAATTGACTTTGCGTATCTCGCGTTCGGACATCGCAAAAACGGGATTGTTATTGTGGCAATCGTAGCGGCATTCTTTTTCTCAGCCATCTCTGGTTCAGGACCCGCAACCGTTGCTGCCATGGGTGCTCTTTTAATACCTGCATTGATTCAAAACGGTTTTCCTGCAAACCGCGCCTCTGCTCTCGTCGCAAGCTCTGGTTCGTTAGGAATTATTTTACCACCGAGTATTGCATTTATCGTTTTTGGTGTAATTGCAAGTGACTTTGCGAGTGTGTCGATTAGTCGACTTTTCGTAGCAGGAATTGTCCCGGGCATTTTACTTGCAGTTGGTCTTCTTGTTGCTAGTATTTTTGTAAGTAAGCAAAATAAGCAACTGATGAAAGCTCGCAATGAAGCTGCTCCTGTCATTGAGAAAGCGCCACTCATAGATGTGCTCAAAGCCTTTGTGAAAGCACTTTTAGGACTCATGATTCCAGTGATCATTCTAGGTGGTATTTATTCAGGAATGTTTACACCAACGGAAGCGGCAGTCATTGCGGTGTTTTATGCACTCATCGTTGGTCTGTTCTTCTATAGGGAATTAAAACTTAAAGACATTCCGAAAATTCTGATCGATGCTTCCGTTCAATCTGCGGTAATTATGTTCATTATTGGGGTTGCGTCATTATTTTCATATATTATTACGACACAACAAGTCGCATCAACGATTACATCGTCTGTACTTAGCTTAACTGCGAATCCGTTTGTACTATTGTTCATGACCGCGATCATTTTACTTGTTGTTGGTGCGTTTATTGACGCCATTTCAGCGTTTTATATTTTTATTCCTCTTTTGATGCCAATTTTACTTGAGGTAGGGGTAGATCCAACAACGATAGGCGTTATGATGACGGTTAGCCTTGCAATTGGATTGTTTACGCCACCGGTCGGCTTGAATTTGTTTGTTGCGAGTGGAATTTCAGGTGTTTCTTCTGAAAGTATCGTACGAGGAATTGGTCCGTATTTAATTGTATCTATCATTGTTTTGCTCATCGTGATGTACGTTCCGATCGTCTCAAATGGTTTGCCAGATTTATTAGGGATGTAGCAGGGAAATAAAAAGGAAGCGAGAACTAGTGTTTATTGGGAGGAGAGAGAAGAATGGCTGAAGAAAATCTATTTGAAGGTTTGCCATCAACAGCTGTATCTGACGGTTTAAAAGGGTATAACCATATGAAAAACGGTGTATATCCACTCAAAGAAGAGTGGAAGCTCAGTGGACCTGCATTCACAGTCGATGTGTCTGGTGGTGAGAATCTATCCCTTTTAAAAGCGATTAAAAATGCCTCTGAAGGTGATGTATTGGTCATTGACGGTAAAGGTGAGCGAAGTGTTGCAATTGCAGGAGACTTTATCGTTGGATTAGCGAAGACACTCGGCTTAAACGGAATAGTAGTAGATGGCGTCATTCGTGATTTAGAAGCGATTCGGGATCTTGATTTTCCAGTCTTTTGTTTAGGGACAACTCCGGTTGCGAGCAAGAAGAATGAATATGGAAAGCTTCAAGTCCCAATCACTTGTGGTGGCGTTGTCGTAAACCCTGGTGATTATGTTGTAGCTGATCTTGATGGCGTTGTTGTTGTGCCAAAAGAAGATGCAAATGACGTATACAAGAAAACGTTAGATAAGATTGCAAAAGACGAAAAAAGAGAAAACGAGATTGGCGAAGACAAAGAAAAAGCACGTAAGTATTTAGAGCAGTATTAATTCGAAATTTGTAGCCAATATACATGCGTGTTGGTGTATGCTCGTTTCAGGTTTAAAAGAAGCGTCACTCGGGAATGTATTCGATACCGAACGAATACGATGAACCATTAATCATTTGGCAAAGGTGTGATGTTGAATGGTGAAGATTTCCCATATCAAAAAGGTTTTAGAGAACATGAGTAAAGATCATGATCAGCGCACAAGTTCATTAAATGAAGATGTGTCATGGTTTGCGCCGATCAGTCGCAAGTTTGATGAGTTTTTACTCGAAAACGACGAGAATAATCAACACGGTTTAGAGAAGTTCACCATTCAACACCTTAAGACGTTGAAGAATGAAACCGCTGAATAATCAAGAAGGCTCCCCGATATGGGGGGCCTTTCACAATTTAATCGGAATTAATTGAAGCTTTGTTGCTTCTTCGAGTAACCGGTCATTAAGTTTTTGGACTTGTTTGTTGTATGCGGTCTTAAGCAACTTTCGTTCGATTACTAAGCTTTCATTTGAAAGCGGTTGTGCCTTTAATAAGTGATCGATATTTTTCATGTTTCGCTTTAACGTAGCGATTTCTTGTTCACACGATTGGATGTGATTTTGAAGTTCAATCGGAATTAAAGACTTAGGAATGAAAATGTCTACGAGCGCTCTTACTTTTGTTATGTTTTGTTTTTTTGGCAAGGTAGATTCGATGATTACCATGTCGGATTCCAAAACGCCCATCGGGTAATAGCAACAACGCAATTGGATCGGCGGGGTCATCATACCATTCCCCGCGTCGTTTATAGGCCTCTTTTAGACGATCTAATTTTTGTTGGCGTAACACCTTTCGGTGTGACAATGCAATGACGTCATCAGGATGTATATACGTAATTCCAAATTCGCAAAAATACATGTCATCTTTTTTTAAACGAACGCATCACTTCATCCATATAGAGCCATTCATTATGGTCTTTAATTTGCACCAAAAACACCTCCTGTACAATGTATGAGTACGTTTTTGGAAGTAGGACTCAAAAGCAAAAAAAACAGTTTGATTCACGCCATTAATTAAATAAACATTCAAAAAAATGCTAACGCTTCCAAAATGAGTGGGTGTAAAATAGAAGAGTAGCTATTTATAGAAAGGAAGTGGGAGAGATGACAAAAACAGTAGGTCACGTATTGCTTGAAGAAGTAGCCATGAAGAATGTACAACTCCAAAGTCGAATTGTGATGGCACCAATGACGAGGGTGTTCTCACCAGATGGAGTTCCAAATGATGAAGTTGCAGCATACTATCGTAAGCGAGCTGAAGGTGGTGTCGGTTTAATCGTTACAGAGGCACGGCCATTGATCATCCTTCAGCAGTTATGCATAAAGATATTCCAAGATTTTATGGTGAAGAATCACTAGCTGGGTGGAAGAAAGTCGTTCAAGAAGTTCATGCGGCAGGCGGGAAAATCATCCCTCAACTATGGCACGTTGGTGCAGCTAGAAAAGCTGGAAGTGAACCAAATGTTGAAGCCGCACCGATTAGCCCATCAAGCATAAGTCTTAAAGGAAAAGAAGTTCCAAAGATTCATGCGTTAACAAACGATGAAGTTAAAGACCTCGTCCATCAATTTGCAAAAGCTGCCAAACAAGCACAAGAGATTGGATTTGACGGAATTGAATTACACGGTGCTCATGGTTATTTAATTGATCAGTTCTTCTGGGAATTAACGAATCGCCGTGATGATGAATACGGTGGCAATTTAACAGGTCGCTCAACGTTTGCAGCCGACATTGTACGAGCTTGTCGTGCAGCAGTTGGGGAAGATTTCCTAATTGTTTTCCGCTATTCTCAGTGGAAAGGGACTGACTATGAAGCGAAGTTAGCTCAGAATTCACAAGAGCTAAAAACGCTATTGCAACCCCTTGTAGAAGCCGGTGTGGATGTGTTCCATTGTTCAACGAGACGTATATGGGAGCCAGAATTTGTTGAAGAAGATCCAGATCTCACGTTAGCTGGATGGACGAAGAAAGTAACTGGCAAACCAGCAATTGCCGTTGGATCGATCGGGATTAACAAAGCTTATCGTAGTGAACATGAAAATGACACGCGTGATTTAGTCGTATCAATCAATGAAAATATTCAAATCACAGAAAAGAAAATCGAAAACGGTGAATTTGATTATGTAGCAATTGGCCGTTCATTACTCGCAGATTCAGATTGGCCAAAGAAGTTACAAGAAAATCGTCTTGAAGATGCAACGATGTATACGAAAGAGCTTGAAGAGACTCTACGATAAGAATTTCTAGTCTATTTTAGTCGCTTTTTAGAAAGATGAGGTTTAAAACTTAAGGGATTGCGGTAAAAGAAAGTAATTATGTTTATGAAGGGTGAGAACAAATGAAGAACAAATACACATCAACGGATCAAGAAAATCAACCTGTAGCAGTGTTTGAAGCAACAGATGATCTTGAAACAGCAACATTAAATGAAGTTCGCTCACTTTATGAACGATTGCTAATTTTACCTTGGAAATCACATACCTCAACGTCTCGAGAGAATGGGGAGATTGCCCTTACACTTTTTGAAAAAGCGAACCAAGAAGGCCATGAAATGTACTTATTAGAGACGACAACGAAAGGTAAGCAAGTTGAATTGCATATTGTTGGTGGGCGCGGAGTAGATGTCTTCCGCCAAATACCGAAAGTATTAACAAAACAATAGATTAATCGTAAACAAGCTGAGAATCGATGATTCTCAGCTTGTTTTTGTTGAGTAGTTGGTAAAAGGTCAAACTCATCCATATAGTTATCGTTTAATGAAATCCATCATTAAATGATGTAACTAATCGGTGAATTGAAAACTTTAAATAGATGGTTCATTGTTCATTATTTATTCAACTAGGCTCATTCCACTTACTAATCACTAGGTCATAAGCACTGGATCGAGCATATCCATAATACATAAACTAAATGAAACAACTTAAATGATGGGGGGGTGAATAATTTTGGCAAAAAAACCACATCACCTAGGAAAGCAAGGTATTCATGTAAATAATAATCTAATTAATAGTCACGCAAAGTGTTCTGGTACCGGAGCCACGGGTGTGACAGGTCCTACCGGAACAACGGGAGCTACAGGAGACACTGGCGAACCGGGTCCAGCTGGTGCAACTGGAGAAACCGGACCTACTGGAGCAACGGGAACAGGAATAACTGGAGCCACAGGAGAAGCTGGTGAACCGGGTCCAGCTGGGCCGATCGGAGAAACTGGTCCTACTGGAGCAACGGGCACGGGAA